>JANLFS010000019.1:13580-35130 GCA_024655925.1 Bacillota bacterium
GGCGAGTGAAGAGCCGATAGCTCCTGAGGTGTTAAGGAAGTACCTGGGGGCACGGGGAGTCGCAGCGTGGTACTACCGGCGGGAAATCGGCCCGGATGTAGATCCGGTTTCGCCTGAGAACAGGATCATCTTCATGACAGGACCTCTGACGGGTACTCCACTCCCGTCCACCACCAAGTTCGGCCTTGCCACGAAGTCACCTGAGACCGGTGGATATCTCTGTTCTAACTCTAGCGGGTTCGCGGGACCCTACCTCAAGTGTGCGGGATTCGACGGGCTCGTGGTCATGGGAAGAGCCCCCGAGCCGGTCTACATACTGATCGACGATGGCGAGGCGCGGGTGGAAGACGCGGGCGAGCTGTGGGATCTCAAGACGGCCGAGACGGAGCAGGCCCTGAAGAAGAGGCACGGCCCCGCCAGAGTGGGAGTGGCTTCCATAGGGCCCGCAGCTGTCTCCGGGGCCGCGATAGCTTGCGTGATGGTGGATGGGAGGAGCTTCGGCCGGGGCGGAGCAGGAGCTGTCATGGCATCTAAGAACCTGAAAGCCGTTGTTGTCAGAGGGACAGGTGAGGTGCCGCTCGCCTTGCCACAGGAAGTTCGTGAACTGGGACTCACAGCAGCCCGGGCGGCGCGCGAAGGGAAACAGGCACATACGTCCTTCGGCACGGCCCAGTATACTGATGTCATGAATGAACTGGGTTGCTACCCAACGCGAAATTTCACCACTGCTGTTTTCGAGGGCATCGACACCGTAAAGGCAACCTACATGGTTGACCACTACAAGACCGGGAATCGCGCATGTTACCGGTGCCCTGTTGCATGCGCGCAGGTCTGTGAAGTAAAGGATGGGCCGTTCAAGGGCGCGGTCAGCGACCCCGAGTACGAGACCATAGGCGCCTTCGGCGGGCAGTGCGGCATCAGCGATTTCGGAGCCATAGTGGCAGCGAACCAGTTCTGTGACGAGTACGGGCTGGACACGATGTCCTCAGGGACCATAATTGCGTACGCCATGGAGTGCTACGAAAGAGGGCTCTTCGCCACTGAACAGACCGGAGGGGTAGATCTGCGCTTCGGCAATGCCGGAGCGATGCTGGAGGTCCTAAGACAGATGGGTGAAGGCAAGGGCCTGGGCAGGGATCTAGCTTCCGGGTTCAGGGCGCTCGCCGTACGATACCCCGAGACTGTGCCATATATGATGCACGCCAAGTGGATGCCTTTCGCCGCTTACGAGCCCAGGGGTTTCCACGGAATCGGCCTGGGTTTCGGCACGTCAGTGAGGGGTGCCTGCCACAACGTCGGAGGGTGGACCATTCGCGATGAACTCCTGACCGGGCAGTATGATAGGTTCGCCGTGGTCGGGAAGGGGGAGTTGGTCAAGAAGACCCAAGATGTCAGGGGGTACGTGGATTCCCTCGGCCTGTGCACAGTGGTTCGAAGCAGCCTAGGGTTCACGGACAACCCCGAAGGAAAGGCGCTCGAGTACGTTACAGGTGTGGACTTCACGCGGGAACTCATGGAGATAGGCGAGCGAGTGATCTGCCTCGAACGCACCATCCTCGTGAGAGAGGGAAGAACCAGGGCTGACGACATGCTGCCTGATCGGATCATGACTGAACCTCTTCCCGAGGGGATGGCAAGAGGTCGCGTGCTCACACCCGAAATGTACAATACGATGCTCGACGAATACTACACCCTGCGCGGCTGGGACCCGAACGGCGTTCCCAACCCCGAACGGCTTCGAGAGCTTGGAATCGACCCTGAGGGGTAGGCTCCGACCGGTCCGGTCCGGAGGAAGGGGGAGCCGGAGGCCCCCGCTCAGTCCGGGATGAGCGAAGCCCTCGGCGTCGCCTGCTGCTGCTGGCGAATCCGAGGGCTTCTGGGTCTGTCGGATCTACGCTCTGTATCAGGTCTCCACTATGCCGCCCGATAGGATGACCTCCTCTTGCTGTGCGACTGCTACTTGGCAGCTGCCTTGATGGCTTCCCAGTCTATCGGTTCAAGTTTGGGCACCGGGTAGAAGTCGTCGGCATTGGCCTGGTACTCGATCCTCGGCCTTATGTCGAAGATCTTCGGCACTTCAAGGCCCATGGCCAGCATTACGGCGAACTTCGTACCGTACCAACCCCACTCTGGGAAGCCGTGCCAGGTCTCGGCGATGAGACGGCCTTCCCTGATCCGGTCGACCGACTCCGGCGTGCCATCGTTGGTGAACACCTTCACATCCTTTGCTCTGCCTGCCGCTTCGGCTGCAAGCATGGCACCCAGCCCCATCTCGTTGGAGGCTGCCCATATGAAGTCCAGGGTCCCCGGACGATTCGCCGCGAGGAAGTCCTCAGCGGCCTTTATGCCCTTTTCGCGGTTCCAGTCCGCGGGCAGGGTCCCGGCAATCGTGACCCCGGGGAACTGGCTGATGACGCCGTGGAAGCCTTTGAGCCGGGCCGTGGAGAAGAACCCACCGGCAACCCCCTCAATTATGGCGCCTCGAGCCCTGACTCGGGCTCTCTCTTCGGGGGTGACTGTGTTGTAGAGATCCTCCCACCACTTGAGATCGAGATATGTCCCGGGTTTGACATCCACCTTCCTACCGGTACCCATTACACCGGGACCGCCGAAGTAGTCAACCACTGCATACGCCGAGATTGTGCCGGCGACAGTGTTGTCGAACCCGATGTAGCTTGCGACGTCAATGCCCTGAATCGGTTCGAGAAGGTTGACTATGATCACCGGGATTCCGGCAGCGTTGGCCTTCCTCACGGCGGGCTTGATGACTTCGACCTCGATGGGGGATATGGCGATAACGTTGACCTTCCTCTGGATGAAGTCCTCGATGATGGCTACCTGGTCGGCGAAAGCCACGTGAGACGCGGGGGATTGCGTGATGATCTGCACATCTATCCCGTGTGCCTTTGCGTCAGCCGCGGCCTTCTCGAAGTAGTTGGTAGCTGTCTTGAACACTCCGGTAATGTCGGGCGGGGTCCATCCCACGATTATCCTCCTGGGAACCGCAGTGGCGCCGAACGCCGAGACGGCCAGCAACAGCACCAGACATGCGCACATCACTAGGATCGTGCGCCGGGCGATCTTCATTCTGACTCTACCTCCCTCAAGCAAACTGAATACTGAGTGACGGTTCGGCTTTCTGCCACAAGCACCCACTTGTACAGGCCCAGCTGTCTCTCATCACCTCCCCCGCGATGAACTCGATTCAACCCAACTCAGCTTCGATGGTCCGCCACACCCGTACAGTGCAAAGCCTGGGTTTCTCAGCTCTTTTCCGACACCCTTCTGCGCCACTGGTCGAAGACGACCACTGAGATGATGACGGCGCCCATGATGACCCGCTGCCAGAAGGCCGAGACATTAAGGAGGTTCAAGCCGTTCGCCAGCACTCCCATGATCACGGCGCCGATGACAGTGCCTATGACGCCCCCGTCCCCTCCGAACAGGTTGGCCCCACCGATCACCACTGCTGCGATCGCCTGCATCTCCGCACCCTCACCCATGAGTGCGTTGGCAGAGTTGAGGCGGCCTGTCAGCACCAGGCCAGCCACAGCTACCAACCCTCCAGTTATGGTGTACACCGCGATCTTGTAGCGCTCGACGGGGATGCCTGACACCCTTGCGGCCTCCTTGTTGCCTCCTATGGCATAGAGACCCCGCCCCAGGCTCGTGTGGCCGAGAATCACCCATCCGAATACCACCGCCGCCGTGGCCACTAGCACTGCAGTGGGCACGCCGAGGACCTCGCCGCTTCCGAGCCAGATCAACTGAGAGGGAAGGTACGACTTCAGTGTCGTGGCCGTGAGGTGAGATGGGACTGGCAAGCCTCCACTGACTATTAGGGCGACACCTCTGGCGGTGGACAGCATTCCCAAGGTGGCTATGAAATCGGGTATTCTACCTTTCGTAATCACGACACCATTGACGAACCCGGTGAACATCCCAACCGCCAGGCCTATCAGCACCCCAACTGCCATGGGCAGCCCCCAGTAGGTCATCGCCACGGCAGCAACCGTGCCTGAGAGGGCGAGGGTCGCCCCCACTGAAAGGTCAATACCTCCTGATATGATCACCATGGTCATGCCCGCGCCTATGATGGTATTGATGGAGATCTGCCTCCCCACGTTGATCATGTTGCCCGTCGTGAGGAAGTGGGGAGTTGCCAGTGACAGGTAGCCCGCTAGCAAGAGAAGGGCGATGACAGGTCCGCCCTTGAGCAAGACGCCCAGTCTGGAACCACGCGCTGGCTGGCCTAGCTTCACCGTTACTTGCCCCCTATACCGCCCGCACTCTTAAGGAGCTCTTCCTGGGAGACGTCCCCATTGTGGTATTCCGCGACTATTCGTCCGCGCGACATGACGAGGATGCGATCGGACATTCCAATGATCTCGGGCATTTCCGACGAGATCATCACGATTCCCGCCCCCTGTTGGGTGAGGTTCCGCATGAGTTGAAAGACTTCGGCTTTGGCGCCGACATCTATACCTCTTGTAGGTTCGTGGAACACCAGGATACTGGAGTTCCCGCACAGCCACTTGGCAAGAACCACCTTCTGTTGGTTGCCGCCGCTCAGGCGCTGTACTCTCTGCTCAAGACTGGGCGTGGCGATCGAAAGTTCCCGGACATATCGTGCGGCCAGGTCAGTTTCTTTCCTGTGACTCAGGAAGAAAGACCGGCAAATCCGCCCCAAGCTTGCCAGAGTTACGTTGGACGCCACGCCCATGGAAGGGACTAGACCGTCCCTCCTATCCTCAGTGAGATACCCAATACCCAGGGCGATGGCTTTGCGAGGAGACCTGACGTTCACGCGGATGCCGTTCACGAGCATCTCGCCTGCGGTAACTCTCTCCAGGCCGAACAACGCTCTTGCCAAGTGGGAGCGCCCGGAACCCATCAGCCCGAAGATCCCCACGATTTCTGCCTTATGTACATCGAAGCTGACATCCCGGATGTAGCGGCCGACGGTGAGATTGTGCACCGACAGCGCAGGGCTTCCCGGCTTTGCCCGGGCCACTGGGAACTGGTCGCGTAACTCCCGCCCGACCATGGCGCGAGCGAGGAAAGCCTCGTCGACCTGGGACAGGGAGAACACGCCAACGTTCTTGCCGTCTCGAAGGACGGTGGCCCGTCCGGCGATCTCAACGACCTCCGCCAGCCTGTGGGAAATGTAGATGACTGACACACCATGCTCCTGCAGCCTGCGTATGATCGCGAACAATCGGTCGCGCTCAGTGTCGGTCAGGGCCGAGGTGGGCTCGTCGAGAACGAGGATTCGGATGTTCTGAGATATGGTCTTGGCGATCTCGATGAGCTGTCGCTCCGCCATTCCGAGAGAGCCCGTCCTGACTGTTGGGTCGAGATCGAGGCCGAGGGTTTCAAGCATCCTCCAGGCTTCTGTGCGCATGCGCACCCAGTCTACGAGGCCGTTTCGTTTTCTTGGCAGCCGGCCCAGGAAGATGTTCTCGGCCACACTCAGGCTGGGAATCAGGCTGAGCTCCTGGTATACCATACCAATCCCGAGCTCGCGGGCGTGAAACGGGCTTTCGATGGTGACATCCTTTCCATCCAGAAGAATCCTGCCGCTGTCCTTCGGAAGCGAACCGCTCAGGATCTTCATCAAGGTGGACTTGCCCGCCCCGTTCTCTCCCAGAAGGGCGTGAACCTCACCGCTTACGAGCCCAAAATCGACGTGATCGAGAGCGCGAACGCCCGGGAAAGCCTTGTTGATCGCTTTCATCTGGAGCAAGGGCGCAGAGCTCATAGCGCACCTCCGAAGCAGAGGATCAGAGGCAGCACGTTTCCTTACGGGTATGTCGACCCATGTTTCACATCAGTTTCGCCTAGTTTTGATGTCAAGTGTTTCTACATTCCATGCGTGAATTCCTCCTAGGATAGAAGGAAACGGGCAATGTGGTAAACCCGCGTCATAGGCGCAGATATGGATGTCACTGATGCCGGCATGGGTCACATGGGCCCGGCCAACACCTGGAATCAAACAAAACATGTCGAAATCGAGAATCCCCCTCACAGGGCTGTACACATGCCGGGAGTCCTCAAGCCCAATAACCGAAGCAATCCCCCAGGATCCGGAGGAATACGAGGACCCCGCGGTTGGGAAAGGCATGCCTTTCCCGGTAAATCGCGTCCATATGAAGGAACCCTCGCACTCCTGAAGAATCTCAAGGAAGCAGGCTTAGGAGTGGTGGCAGAGATGTCAGAAAACCCTCGAACGTTCCGGCGGGACGCGGACGTTGCCGGGCCTCTCCCGGGACGTGATCTTGTGCATCTCAAAGCCTCGATACAGCAGATTGTGGACGCTGTAGCCGCCGCGCTCAGCGTCGATGTGACTGTGGCCGATGCGCGCCTGGTCAGGGTGGCGGGCACCGGTCCGTTCTCGGACTCACTCGGCAAGCAGACCCCGGTGGGGTCCGCATTCGAACGAGCGCTCTCAAGTGGGGAGACCCTTGTAGTCGAGAACCCGACTGGGCAGGGAATCTGCACGTCCTGCGAGAGTAGGCAAGATTGCCGGGAGACTTTCGAGATGTGCACACCGATCAGGCTTGGTGGCTCAAGCATCGGCATACTCGCCATAGCTGCGTTCACCCCGGAACAGCGGGAAAGACTCCGTGAGCGACAGTCGTCCTACGTCGCCTTCCTCGAGAAGATGTCCGACCTGATATCAAGCAAAGCCGCTGAACAGGCACTGTATGAGAGCCTGGAAGCCAGAACAAGGGAGCTTGAGGCGGTCATCGACAACATCCAGCAGGGAGTGATATGTGTCGACCGGGAGTGCCGGATCCGGCACATAAACGAGAGAGCAGTGGCGCTCCTGCGTCTCGGGAGAGGGCTCGATCTCCGAGGCGCTCCTCTCGAATCCGTCTGGCCCGGCTCGCTGCTTGCCCGCGTGATGCAGGAAGGAAGGGACTGCCTGGATTCCGAGGAGGTGTACAAGTCTCCTTCAGGGAGGCTCACTCGGTTCCTGGCGTCTGTGAAAACAGTGAAACTCGACGGGCAGATGCTTGGCGGAGTATGTACTTTCAGCGATCTCGAGAGCGTACACAAGTATGCGTTTCGCGCAATCGAGAGAGGCACTAGCTTCTCCTTCGATGACATCATCGGTGAGAGCGCTGCTCTCGTCGAGGTGAAGGAGAGAGCGAGGGAAGCGGCGAGGTACGATTCCAACATCCTTCTCATAGGTGAGACAGGCACCGGGAAGGAGTTGTTCGCCCGGGCGATCCACAATGAGAGCCCTCGCCGGGATTTCCCGTTCGTCGGCCTGAACTGCGCCGCAATCCCCGAGTCTCTCCTGGAGAGTGAACTTTTCGGGTACGAGGCCGGGGCGTTCACAGGCGCCGCGAGGAACGGGAAGCCTGGGAAGTTCGAGTTGGCGAACCATGGCACGTTGTTCCTGGACGAGATCGGGGACATGCCCCTATTCCTCCAGGCAAAGCTCCTGCGTGCCATCCAGAACATGGAGATCACACGCGTGGGCGGCCTGTACCCGCGGCGCGTGGACGCCCGCCTCATCTCGGCCACCAACCATGATCTCGAGGAACACGTCAAGTTGAACCGGTTCCGCAGCGACCTTTACTACCGGCTCAATGTGGTCCCCATCCGTCTCCCCGCGTTGCGCGAAAGGCCAGAGGACATCCCGGGGCTTGTGTCGCACTTCACGGCCCATTACGCGGAGGTGTGCAACAAACACATTTCTGGTGTGGTTGACGATGCGATGAGGCTTCTGTTGGGCTACTCCTGGCCCGGCAACGTTCGCGAACTTGAGAATGTGATCGAGTATGCGGTGAACTTCGCGAAAGGCGACAGGATTGAGGTGCGGGACATAAGGCCAAGGTTGCCTGAAGGACCTGAAGGAACGAGGACCTCAGTCGCCAGGGACTTAAAGAGCCTGGTGCGAGAGTACACGCGAAGGTTGGTCTTAGAGCGGCTTGCGCTCAACGGGGATGACGCCGACGGCAAAGAGAAGACCGCGGCGGAGCTTGGCATCAGCCGGGCTACCCTCTACCGCATTCTTTCTCAAAACTGATACCGGAATCGCAAGACTGAGACGAAATCCGCGTCGCTCCACGCGGACTCGGCGCAGCACTGCCCTTGAACGACGTGACAACATCCAGGCAGACCAGGGTTGGATTGAGTGTGTCCGGCACATTCGGACAGGTGGCACGGTCCTTGCGTTGTGCCTTTGGAAAACCGGACAAGCAAGGAATGGTCGCATGGACGTTGCGCGGATACTGGATACCCTGAAAACGGAGTTCATACCCGCCGTGGGGTGCACGGAACCTGTCGCGATCGCGCTTGCGTGCGCCGTGGCGTACAACGCGATCGGAGGCGACCTCCACGAACTCCACCTGGAGTTGAGCCCAAACATGTTCAAGAATGCCCGGGCCGTGGGCATCCCGGGCATTCAGCACGCGGGAATCGACACCGCAGCTCTCCTGGGCGTTGTGCTGGACAACCCACGGGCCGGGCTGGAGGTGTTCTCGGCAGTGTCGCCCCGCCACGTGAGCCTGGTGCAAGCTCTCAAGAAGCGGTGCACACCACGTATCGAGGTGAAAGACGACACACCTTCGGTTTATGTCCGTGCACGCGTTGTAACCGACCGGGGCACGGCTGCCGCGGCCACGGTTCACAGGCACACCGACGCTCGCCTTGTGGAGGTCAACGGGCACGCCGTAGACACATGGCCAAGTGGTGGAACCCGCCAAGAGCCGTGCTCCTTCTCCCATGCGCAGTCACATTCTCCCGCGCTCAGGACCCTCGGCTCTCTACCTGAGATAGCGTCCGCGATCCTCAGCGCCCCCGCAAGCGACTTGGATTTCCTCTGCGAGAGAGCGGAAGTCAACCTGGACATGGCTGAGGCAGGCTTGACGATGGATGGAGGGCTCGGGATAGGGAGAATCGGTGCAGCAGGTCTGAGAGGGTGTGCGTGTGATGCAGGGAGAGAGCAGACTGCCGGTTCCGGGGTCAACGTTGGATGGGACCTTGCCTTGTATGCCGCGGCCGCATGTGACGCACGGATGGCTGGTGTGCAGAAGCCGGTAGTCACGTGCGCCGGAAGCGGAAACCTCGGGATCTCGGCCACGGTCCCTGTCTTGCTCGGGGCGAGAAGAGCCTCTGCAACGCGGGAGAAGCTCGCTCGTGCCCTGGCCTTGAGTCTCGCAACCACTATCTACGTAAAGGAGTACTTCGGTCGTCTGTCCCCGGTGTGCGGGTGTGCAGTGGCGGCTGGAGCAGGCACTGCGGCGGGCCTCGTGCACCTGTGGGGAGGTTGGGCTGGGCAGTCCATGGGCGCTGTCACCAACGTCCTTGCGACACTGGCGGGGATGTTGTGCGATGGTGGCAAGGTTGGGTGCGCGCTCAAAGTATGGACCAGCGTCACCACTGCATCCCAGGCAGCCCTATTGGCACTCGCGGGCTGTGAAGTACCAGAGGGTAACGGAATCGTGGGCGCACACCTCGACGAGACCTTGAGCAACTTGGCCCGGGTCACCTCAGAAGGGATGCGGACAGCAGACCGGGTGATGGTGGGGATCCTCGCAGGCGGGCCAGATGGGCGCCTGGAGCCAGAAGAGAACGAGGCAGGTCCGGCGACAGCGTAGACAGGAGACCTGGAACCAAACGACTACTACCATACCATGAGGAGGACGGAGAATGACACGAAGGATCATCGCGGTTGTGGCAAGTTGCATGCTTCTGTTTGCAGCCATGGTCGCGCCGGCGGCGGCGAGTGTGAAGTTCATCACTGTCTCCACCGGCCCGGTCGGCGGTGAGTGGTACATCATGGGAGGCATACTTGCCGAGCTCATCAAGGACGTTCTACCCGGTGTGAAGATCACCGCGACTACAGGCGGTTCGGTTGCCAACCTGACCACAGTTGCGAGAGGCAAGTCCGATATCGCCACTACCCAGGACCAACTGCTGTTCGAGGCACGCCAGGGCAAGGGCCAGTTTGCGGACCAGGGGTCCCACGCGAACGTCATGGGACTCGCCTACCTTGCTGACATCTACATGAGTGTCTTCCTCGTTCGCGAGGACATGGCGGTCTCCTCCATCGACGACATTAGAGACAAGAAGATCCCAATCAAGATCTTGACTGCCCCCACCGGGTCGTCACCGTCGGCGGCAGCCGAGCGTATGCTCGCTGAATACGGGATCACCCCCGAGACCCTGAAGTCGTGGGGCGGCAACATCAACTACGTCTCCTACGCCGAGGCGAGCTCTCTCATTCGCGACGGCCACGCCGATGCCTATTGCGGCCCGATCATGCCGGCAATCGTGGAGCTGACCGTCTCTCGCAGGATGAAGATGCTCCCGGTCAAGGCATCCGTGCTCGACGCAGTGAGCGAGAAGTACAAGTACGGGCGCGCCGTCATCCCGAAGGACGCTTACTACTTCGTCAAACAGGACACTCCCGTGATGGCCGAGTCCCCCATTCTCATCGTCCGGGAAGAGCTCCCTGAGGACGTGGTGTATGCGATTACCAAGGCTATCTGCACCAACCCGGGGCGGATCCGCGAGTCAGGCCAGACCTACGCCCGGTTCGCACCCGAGAATGCCCCGCGCATCGCAGGCGGACCGATCCACCCTGGAGCACTTCGCTACTACCGTGAGCAGGGGTGGGTCAAGTAGAACACCGTGCCGGGCCCTCGATGGCCCAGGCTCAGGCGGCGGGGAGGATACCGCTCCTTCCCGTCGTCTTTCCCCGACCATTGATTGGAGGAGAGACTAAGTGAGAGAGGACAACAGGACTCTACGTTGGATAATCGCGGTCCTGGCGGTGTCCCTGGCAGTTTTCCATCTATACACCGCCGCTTTCGGGACGTACACAGTGCAGTTACAGCGGACCCTGCATTTCGCGTTCGCTGGGGTCCTGGGGTTTCTCCTCTACCCAGCCCGCAAGGACAGGAAGACTGGTTGGTTCGATCTGATCCTGGCCTGCACTGCGGCCTTCTGCTACGGCTACCTGGTCACACAGTACCAGGAGATGGCCGTGAGGCAGACATTCGTAACGCATCTGTCCACGCTCGATCTCGTTGTGGGTGGTTTGGCGATCGTGTTGCTCCTGGAGCTGACCAGGCGGGCGGTAGGATGGGTGCTGGCGGCCGTGGCCTTAGCGGCGCTGGTGTATTCGCTGTTTGGGCCGTATTTCCCCGACATCCTCGCCCATCGTGGGTTTTCCCTCGTGGATGTCATCGACTACCAGATCTTCGGACTCGATGGGGTGTTCTCCATCCCGATGGGAATCTCTGCAACCTACATCGTGTTGTTCATCCTGCTCGGGACCTTTATGGAGTTCTGCGGGGCGGGGGATGTCATCATGGACATCGGCAAGCTCGTGGCGGGCAGATTCAGAGGTGGGCCTGCCAAAGTTGCGTGCATCTCCTCCGGGCTGTTCGGGTCGATCTCGGGCAGCGCTGCCGCGAACGTCTACGCAACCGGCACGTTCAGCATCCCCATGATGAAGAAGATCGGTTACAAGGGGCCGTTCGCCGGCGCCGTCGAAGCGGTGGCCTCCACAGGCGGGCAGATCATGCCGCCGGTGATGGGAGCGGCCGCGTTCCTCATGGCGGAACTACTTGGGATTCCATATATTCAAGTGTGCAAGGCCTCCCTTATCCCCGCTCTCATCTACTTCACATCTCTCTTCTTCGTCCTGGACTTCGAAGCGGCGAAGGCGGGCATAAAGGGTCTGGATAGAGATCAGATCCCCCGAGCGCGAGAGGTGCTGCCCAGACTCTATCTCCTGGCGCCCCTGGTGATACTGGTGATCGTGCTCATCCAGGGGTACACCCCGTTCCGTGCGGCTTTCTTGGCCACTCTGGCCATCATCGCGCTCAGTTTCGTCAGAAAGGACACCAGGTTCACCCTGAAGACGTTCGTCCAGGCGCTCGTCGTGTCCGCGCGGCGGACCACGATGATTGCGGTGGCGTGCGGCGCGGCAGGTATCGTCATCGGAGCGATCACTCTCACCGGGGCAGGACTCTCGCTCTCTAGCATAATCATCCACCTGTCAGGCGGCAACATGATTATGGCTCTGCTCCTCATCATGGTTTCATCGATCATCATGGGGATGGGGACGCCCACCACCGTGGCCTACGTGGTCGTGGCCACACTCGCGGTCCCGGTCATGAAGGACCTCGGGTATCCAGCGCTGGCGTCACACCTCTTCGTCTTCTACTTCGCGGTCCTCTCAATGATCACCCCACCTGTAGCTCTCGCCGCGTATGCTGCTGCCGAGATTGCCAAGGAGGACTCGATGAAGATAGGGCTGACCGCGATGAAGATTGGCGGGATTGTCTTCACCGTACCGTTCGTATTCCTGCTTGACCCGGCTCTCCTGATGCAGGGCTCATGGCTTGTGATCGGCGGAAGGACCATCGCTGCCCTCGTGGCGATCCTGGCGTTCGCAGGGGCGGCAACTGGCTGGTTCGTCAAGCGTCTTGGGTTCTTTGAAAGGCTCGTATTCCTCTTGGCATTTGCCCTCATCATAGTCCCGGAGTCCCAGACAACCTTGTTGGGAATAGGCATTGTGGTCCTGATGGGCTTTTTGGCATCCCGTTCCCGGGGCCGCGCGACCGGCCCGGCCCGGGCGACTCACTAGGAGGTTAATATCATGACAACATGTGCCGACAAGCTAGTAAGACCGGTAGGATCCTGGGTTGCGCTGATAACCCCGTTTACCGCCGGTGACAAGGTCGACATCAAGGGCTTCGCGCAGCTAGTGGATTTCCAGGCGGCGAACGGGTCCGACGGCGTGATCTTCATGGGCTCCACCGGGGAGTCGACTTCCCTTTCCATGGCCGAGAAGAGAGAAATCATAGAGGCCATGGCCGAGTACTGCCGTGGGAAGATTCCGGCTCTCTTTGGTGTGACCTGCCCAACGACCCGGGACACCGTCGAGCTCGCCCAGTTCGCCGAAGCGCAGGGCGCGGATGGCATCATGCTCGTAGTCCCGCCTTACATCGCTCCTCCCCAGGAATCCGTATATGAGTTCTTTGCGACCGTGGCAAAGTCTGTTTCCATCGCCGTGGCACTCTACAACAACCCGAGCAGGGTCATAGTAAACATCGACTCTGACACTGTGCTCAGGCTCGCCGAGATCCCGAACGTGGTGGCGGACAAGGAGGCCATGCCGAACGTCAGCCAGCTTGCGGACGTCATGCATGGTGCTGCGGGGAAGATCAACGTACTCTGCTGCGACTTCCCGAAATACTCCCTGATCCTTCCGACCCTCGCCCTCGGAGGACACGGTACCGCAAACGTCGCGGGGAACATCATTCCGAAAGAGATGGCCGAGATGTCGAGGCCCTGGACATCCTGGGAGGATGTCGAGCGCACTCGCGCGCTCTACGCTGAGTACAGTCCGATCTTGAAGGCTGTCTACTCCGTAACCAATCCGGTCGCGGTGAAAGCCGCCGTGGAACTCCTTGGACTGCCCGCCGGTAAGCCGAGGCCTCCGCTCCCCACTATGCAGGGTGAGAAGCTCGAGGCCATGAAGCAGCTGGTCGAGAGGTTCAAGCTCCGTGAGAAGTACAACCTGTAGCGCAACTGGGAGGAGAGTAAATGCCCACGTGTAGAGAACTCAACGGGTGTGTTCCGTGCGTATTGAGCCTTGGGCCTGGTGCTGATCTCTTTGCTGAGCTTCGGAGTTTCATGGCAGAAGGCAGATGGACCGAGGCGATAGTCCTTGGGGCGGCAGGGTCCTTCGACCTTGCCCAGGTGTGCTATCCCCGAGATGCCACTCTTCCCCCGGTCGTCGAGAGGATAACACTTGAGGGAGTGTTCGAGATCTCATCCCTCTCGGGAAATGTTGTGGTCCGTGAGGGTCAAGCCCACGTCCACCTTCACGGTTCCTTTGCCGAGCAGGGGCAGAAGGTGTACGGCGGCGCCTTGGGGGACGGAACCCGGGTGTTCAAAATGGCGGACCTGTTTCTCTTGTCCAAGAGATAGACGGTAGGGAGATTGCCGGGATCAGCGGCGGGTCCGCGGTGCGGCGCGCGCATAGCCGCCCGGGAGATCCACAATACTTACGATGGGACACGCGTGGCGGGCGAAATGCAAGCCGATTCACCCCCGAACGCGCGGATAGAACCATGGAAGGCTGGTGCCGGCAGTTGGCCAATGTTACTTTCTCCGCCAAGGTGCGGTGGTCAGGCAAAGGGCTCTATTGTGAGGGAGATGCCAGGGGCTTCAAGGTGGCGTTGGATGAGCCCAAGGATCTAGGCGGGGACGACCGGGCGATGAATCCTGTGGAGCTGCTCCTTTGTTCTCTCGGGGGGTGCATGTCCATATGCGCAGCGGCGTTCGCGCCCGCGTGCGGGGTTGAGCTCCGCGGATTCGAAGTCGAGCTCGAGGGGGATCTCGACCCCGATGGGTTTCTTGGCAAGAACCCGGATGTGCGCACGGGGTACCAGGACATACGCTACAAAATGGTCATCGACTCCCCGTCACCGTCTGAGAACATCCACAGACTCGTCGAGATGATAGAAGAACGGTGCCCTGTATCGGACACCTTGTGTGGAGTGAAGGTCCGAAGGCAAGCAGTGAAGCACTGACGCCTTATGGTTGACTCTCCTTGAGCTTTCGTTGTCGCTTTGATGGGCGCCTTGCCAGCGGGGGGCCAGAGACGCTGGCCCCCAGATGGCAGTGACAACCATCGCGGCGATGACGGTCCACATGGCGGCGTAGTACTCTGCGCGATCCAACAAGTTGAGGAACTCCCCGGTGAAGTTGACAATGAAGTGCACAAGCACGGCAGACAAGGTACTGCGATCGGTGTTGTTGTAGATCCAAGTCATGAGGATCGAAAGAGCGACAACTGAGAGGGAACCGAGCCAGAAGCGGAGCGTCCCGAAGCCGACCTCGGAGTGCTGATAGGTGCCTGCGATGAAGTAGAGAGGCAGGTGCCAGAGCCACCACAGCACCCCAAGAATGAGGCTTGCCGACAGGGCGCTCCGCTTCGCTTGCAGGCGATCGAGGGCGTATCCACGCCAACCGAGCTCCTCAGGGATCGGACCGAAGAACAGAGTAAACACCGCGAAAGACAGGAGCCTCGAGGGACTGGCCAGAAGACCCGCAGCCGTCTCGAACGATGGCCAGGCGCCTCCGCCGAGCGTGTCCGTCAGGGCGGCTAGGCCGCTCAGAAGCGGGAACACCAGCAAAACCACCCCGTACCACCCTGCACCGATTCGCCTGAAGTCAGTCAGCCGCCGGAAGTAGTCGCGTCGGCCTTCTGAATCCTGCAGGAGACGGGTCAGGACGATAGGGATCAACATGGGGCCAAAGACCACACCGAGCGCGTGCAGAAGCCACACAGGAAATTCGCTGTACGCCTGGCCCAACGCCGCGGCAGGAATCCAAAACGCCCAGGTCAGGCCGAAGGTTACAAGGAAGTAGAACCATGCGCTCGACCATTTCGACTGAGAGACGTGCGGTTTTGCATTCGTCAGGTTGATCCTCTAGGCCATCGCGAAGAGCAATAGCGTTGCGTACGTGCCGGGTTTTCCGACAGCCCGGGCTAGTGCAACAACATTATTATACACCAGATCAACGGTGATTCCGAGGTTGGTTTCCGGGCCTGCGGTGCACGGAAGCGGGAGAGGAGCGGAGACCTTGAGGCAGGTCCCCACCCCTCTGACATCGACTGAGCCCTTCGGGAGCCGCTGCGTTTCAGCGGTTCAGCGTATGCTGAGTGAAGGAGGCTCCTCAAACAGCTTGAGCGCCACCACGATGAGCGGGCGCATCATCACCATGTTCTCAGCGTTCCGAGCCGAAAACTCAACGGTCCCTACTACGCCCTTCAGGTACTTCTTGAAGCCTGGCATCAAGTCGAGATTGCCGGACACGCTCACCGTCACTGTTTGGCTGCCGGGCCGGTCGAACCTGAAACTGGATGGGTGCACGTCGATCCAGGAATCCTTGTTCACCACACTGACGGTGACCGACCCCTGAGTACTGGTGACGGCAGCTTTGGCGGCCTTGCCGGCTCCTTCGAAGTTCTCACCTATCACCACTACTTGCGGCTTTATGGAGATGAATGGGACTGGTGACGCCTGGGTCTGGCCGAACCCGGAGAGGGATACCAGGGCAAGCGCGCATGCGAGCGGGGCTAGCGCCAAGAGCCTGTGTGAACGCATCTTCTCTGCCTCCTTTCAAGTGTCCTCGGAATCAGTCACATGCTCCGCGATCATGGGTCGAGCTGTATGACTGCCAACCCGAGCGGGTACCCCACTATGTAGGCACGCGAGGATGCGGCCTGCGAACCTTCACCGGCCTCCGGGGCCTGCTCTGCGGTCTCCCTGACTGCGTCGGCAACGGCGACCGCGAGGACTTCACCTTCGATTTCCACTGACGCCACAACGGTGGGGCTGTCAGGAACCGACACATCGACAACCTGCAGCCCGCCCGCTCGACACGGAACGTAGGCCAAGCCGTCTTTCACTACTGATACATAGGCTATGTCGGGCATCGTCACCGACCCAACCTCCCGGGGATTGCTTGGGTCCGCAATGTCGGCGACGATCAGCCCCCCGCACCATGACAGGTAGACAAGCCCGGGTCCTGGAAACACCCCCAGAGCATGGTCTACGGTGGGCATTGCCCCCAGGGCCACGGGTGCCGACGGCTCGGATGCATCAAGTGTCTGCAACCCCTCTTCCATCGCCGCGACAAACAGATTGCCGCCCGCCGTGCACACTCCTACCGCTTGCCCGGGCACGCTCACCTCTCCGACGAGAATCGGGTCGAGGGGGTTCGACACATCCACAACACTGAGCCCTTGGACGCCGCACGCAACATAGGCAAAGGGTCCGTTTAGCCAGACGCGCTTGGCCATTCCATTCGTGCCCACTGTGGCCACGAGGGAGGGCGCGGCTGGGTCCGATACGTCCACGACTCGAAATCCGAAGTCGTCGGCCATGAACACGAATCCGCCGTCCGCTGTCACTGAATTCACGGCCGAGCCGAACTCGAGCAGTCCGAGGAGGCGGAGGTTAGCAGGATCCGACACGTCCGCCACGGCCAGGGCGCCGTCTGCGCCCCCGATGCCCACGTAGGCGAGGCCATCTCTGACGAAGACGTCGTTTGGATAACCGGGGAGAGAGAGTACGCCGATGATCTGGGCCTCATCTGCCGCCGCTGCGATGCCTGATAGCCACACCCCTGCCGGGACCAGTGTCGCCAGGCCGGCGACGACGGCCACGACAGCGCCACGTCTCAATGGGATCACCCTTTCACAAGATGATTGTCTTTGGATGCGCAACGCTCGGTCACAATCAATTAGACGGTGGAGGGGGAGATATATGACACAGAGCGCGTTGGAAAGGCGGCTTCCATGGCAGGAATCTCCTGACACTTTGTAGAATGACTGAATTGTGTACAACTGCCAGGAAAGGGGGATGGTGCATTGGAGAGAGTCCTTCTGGTCGATCCGGACAAATGCACTGCGTGTCGTATCTGCGAGCTGGCATGCTCAGCTAAGCACACAGGGGCGTTCAATCCGGCGAAGTCCCGTATCACAGTGGAGACCTTCCTTGAGGACAACTTCTTCTTCCCATTAGTGTGTCAGCATTGTGAGAATGCCCCGTGCATCGAAGTATGCCCCACGGGGAGTCTGACTCGGAACCCCGATACCCAGGCTGTTGTTGTCGACGAATCCAAGTGCATAGGTTGCAGGATGTGTCAGATCGCGTGCCCGTTCGGGGCTGTGGGCTATTCCGCATCGGAGCGGAAGATAGTCAAATGCGACCTCTGCGGCGGAGAACCGGAGTGCGTTACGTTCTGCCCCTGGCAGGCAATAACCCTGATCGAGGCGGACGACGCCGTTCTCGCGAAGAGGCGCGCGTTCGGTGCCCGCCTCAAAGAAGCCATGAAGGAGGTGAAGGTGTGATGTCCCCGATGTTCGGTTGGATGGGCAAGATCCTCCGGGTCAACCTGACGGAAGGCACGATTGCGGTAGAAGACCTCAGCCCAGAACTTGCGCGCAATTACATCGGCGCGCGAGGGCTCGGCACGAAGATCCTCTACGACGAGTCGCCCGCGTCAGTCGACCCCCTCGGCCCCGAGAACAAGCTCATATTCGCCGCCGGTCCGCTCACTGGGACCTACGCGACCTGCGGAGGCAGGTACAATGTGGTGACCCGGGCGCCGCTCACGGGCTTCATCGCAGCCTCCAACTCCGGAGGATATTGGCCTGCGGAGCTCAAGTTCGCAGGGTTCGACGCAATCATCGTCGAAGGCAAGGCTCCACAACCTGTGTATCTCTGGATCAAGAACGGCCGGGCCGAACTTCGCCCAGCCGAGAGCGTCTGGGGCAAGGACACGGCTGAGACCACTGACATGATAGTCTCCGAAACCGACCCTGATGCCAAGGTCGCCTGCATAGGGCCTGCCGGGGAGAGACTCGTGCTCTTCGCGTGCGTGGTCAACGACAAGGGCCGAGCCGCTGGGCGATCCGGGGTAGGGGCGGTGATGGGGTCTAAGAACCTTAAAGCCATCGCGGTCAGGGGCACCCGGGACGTCCGTGTCGCGGACCCGGAGAGATTCCGCAAGGCCGTCCTGGACTCGCTTGCGAAGATCAAGGCTCATCCGGTGACCAGCGGCGGGCTTCCCACCTACGGAACGGCTGTGCTCGTCAACGTCATAAACCAACACGGCGCCTTCCCCACTCGGAACTTCCAGCAAGGGGTGTTCGAAGGGGCCGAAAAGATATCAGGCGAGACTCTCGCAGAGACTCTCCTTGTCAGGAAACGCGCCTGTTTTGGCTGCCCTATAGCGTGCGGACGGCCAAGCGTGGTGCCTGGCGGCAAGTATAAGGGCGCAGGTGAGGGGCCGGAATACGAGACAGCCTGGGCGTTGGGCGCCGCCTGCGGAGTCGACAACCTCGAAGCAGTGACCAAGGCCAACTACATCTGCAACGAACTCGGGCTCGACCCGATCACAATGGGCTCGACCATCGCGTGCGCCATGGAGCTCTTCGAGCGCGGCTACCTTTCGCAGGAGACGGCCGGGATGCCCATACGGTTCGGAGACGCCGACGCAATGGTGGGACTGACCCGGATGACCGGCTACCGTGAAGGCATAGGCGATCTCCTGGCTTCTGGATCGTTCAGGCTGGCGTCGGAGTTCGGCCATCCCGAGCTGTCCATGTCCGCCAAGAAACAGGAGTACCCAGCCTACGACCCGAGAGGCGCAAAGGGAGTTGGACTCAACTACGCCACTTCCAACCGGGGCGGGTGTCATGTCCGAGGCTACACAATCTCCCCGGAAATCCTAGGCGTTCCCGAGAAGATAGACCCGCTCACTGAGGAGGGTAAGCCCGCATGGGTCAAGGCGTTCCAGGACGTGACCGCTCTTGTGGATTCGGCCGGCATATGCCTGTTCACTACGTTTGCCCTGGGCGCGCCCGACGTAGCTTCGATGCTCGAATCCGCGACGGGCGTCCCGTTCTCCACAGAGGACGCCGTGAATGCGGGGGAGCGAATCTGGAACCTCGAGCGGCTCTACAACATCAGGGAAGGGCTTACCAGAGAAGAAGACACTTTGGCCTCTCGTCTTCTGTCTGAGCCCATGCCCGAAGGCCCCGCCAAAGGGCAGGTTGTGGCGTTGGACGGGATGCTCTCAGAATACTACCGGCTGCGCGGATGGGACCCGGAAGGCAGACCGACCCCGGAGACCCTCGCGAGGCTAGGATTGTAGCACGCCAAGACTATCGCTGGCCGGCGGGGGGCGGGCGATTCGCCCCCCGCCGCAATGCCGATCTTTCTCATGCAGACGTTTGCGAAAGGGGTGGCGTTGGGCCTGTGCGCGTCAAGTTCTTCTTCTTTGTGAGACGGGCCGCGGGGACAGACGCCATCGACGTGCCGGCGAGCACGGCGCCTGACGTACAGAGCCTCATGCACATGCTTGTCCAGAAGTATGGGCCAGCCATGAGAGATGAGGTCATGGACGAGCGAGGGGCGGTGCGAAGGGATTTGAACATCCTCGTAAACGGGAGAAACATCGAGTTCTTGGACGGCGTTCAGACCAGGCTTGTGGACACGGACGTCGTGAGCGTCCTGTCGCCGGTAGCCGGGGGCTGACCTGTGGGAGAGCCCTCGTAGGAGGCGCAAGTCATGAGGTATGTGATTCTCGGAAACGGCCCGGCGGGCGTGAGCGCGTTCATCGCAGCCAGGGAGGCAGATCCCCACGGCGAGATCACGATCGTTTCGCCCGAGCGGCACAGGTACTACTCCAAGATCCTGCTCAGCTATTGGATCGGAGGCAAGGTCCCGGAAGAACGACTCTTCCTCGCGGACGAGGATTTCTACGTACGGCGCAGGGCGAATACGCTCCTCGGAGTGGGAGCTGTGAGTATCGACTGCCCGGCCTGCGAGGTCGTGCTGGCCGATGGACGCCGAATTCCTTACGATCGCCTGCTTCTCGCCATGGGAAGTTCCCCAGATATGCCCGATATCCCAGGGGCGGATCTCGCTGGCGTACACTGCCTGCGCACGCTGGACGACGCCAAGGCTATCGCGGACAGCGCGCGGGCGGGCGGACGCGCTATCGTGATTGGCGGGGGTCTTGTGGGACTGAAGACCGCTGAGGCCTTTTTGGCGCTTGGGCGCGATGTCGCCCTCGTGGTTTCGTCAAAGAGAATGCTTTCCCAGATAACCTCGGATGCCGATTCCGAGGCGACCCTCGCGATCCTGGACCGCCCGAAAGTTCGCGTGCTCCTGGGATGCGATGTACTGGAGATCGGTGGGCGCGGCCGAGCGGAGTGGGCAAAGCTGAGCACAGGCGAGACTCTTGAATGCGGGGTTGTTGTAGCGGCGAAGGGTGTGAGCCCTAATACGTCGATGGCGGCAGACGCCGGCATCCGCGTCAATCGCGGAGTCCTCGTCAACGACAGAATGGAAACTAGCGTCCCTGGGGTATTCGCCGCCGGAGACTTGACTGAGGCCTACGATATTTCGAGAGGCAAGCCTTATGTAAACGGTCTGTGGTCGAAGGCGGTCACCCAGGGGCGAATTGCCGGATACAACATGGCAGGGCGAGAAGTGCACTCGCCCGGGTACGTCGCATGGAACTCCGTGACCTTCGACGGCGAATGCCTGGCTTCAATCGGCAGGCCCAGAGAAGAGCCTGGCGATGAGGTCCTCACATTCAGGGACCCAGCTGGAGGCTACCGTCGGCTCGTGTTGAGAGACGGCAGGCTCGTCGGCGCGGTGCTGATGGGGGCACCGGTCCGAACCGGAGGAGTGCTATTGAGCTTGGTCCAGAGGATGGTGAACGCGGAGGAGGTGGAAGGGGTTTTCAGCGGCGCTCCGGTGACCTTCGGCAGGCTTGCGCGCAGCGCGTCTCGCTTGGGCCGGCCGGTTAAATAGGCCACCGCCCGGCTGCCCATGCGAAGCCGCAGCCGACAGCGCGCCAGATGAAGGCCCCCACACCCAGACCACCCAGTATGCCTGTGACGAGACGCCGTCAGCTACCCCACGGCTGAAGCCGGGGGCTTGCGGTAAGCAAGCCTGGAGCTGACCAGCCTCAGCTCATCGGC
>JANLFS010000020.1:0-8325 GCA_024655925.1 Bacillota bacterium
AGAGACTCTCGGACTCTGAGATCCGCGAGTTGGCCACTGAGATCAGGCAGTTCCTGGTCGAGACAGTCTCGCGCACCGGGGGGCATCTTGCCCCCAATCTCGGTGTGGTCGAACTTACCATAGCCATCCATCTCGCCCTCGACATGCCGCGAGACAAGGTGGTCTGGGATGTGGGCCACCAGTCCTATGTTCATAAGCTCCTCACGGGAAGACGAGGAGCTTTTTTGTCTTTGCGGCAGGAAGGCGGCATCAGTGGGTTCCCGAGGCGTGAGGAAAGTGTGTACGATTCCTTCGGCACAGGGCATTCCAGCACGTCTATCTCTGCAGCCCTGGGTATGGCCCTTGCCCGTGACATCTCCGGCGACAGGGACTACGCGTGTGTGGCGGTTATCGGCGACGGTGCGCTTGCAGGCGGAATGGCCTTCGAGGCCATGAACGACGCAGGCCACATCGGGACGGATCTCATTGTCATTCTTAACGACAACGAGATGTCGATCTCACGAAGCGTGGGCGCGCTCGCCGGGTACCTGGGGAACCTTCGCACAGACCCCAGGGTCCAGAGGCTCAAGGGAGGGCTGGAGCACGTTCTAACCAGGGTTCCTCTGGTGGGGCAGCCCCTTGCGCGCCTCGCCGACAATGTCAAGAAGGGCGTAAAATCCCTGGTCGTGCCGGGAATGCTTTTCGAGGAACTGGGCTTCATGTATATCGGGCCCATCGATGGGCATAACATCCGCGCGGTCAAGCGCGCCATCGAACATGCAAAGCGAGTCGGTGGTCCTGTGCTCGTCCACGCCGTGACCAGAAAGGGTAAAGGCTATGCCCCGGCAGAGGCTGACCCGTCCCGGTTCCACGGGACCGCCCCATTCGATGTGCGAACGGGCAAGCCTGTCGGGGAGGATGTCAGGACTTTCACATCGTACTTCGGAGAGTTCATGGTTCGCGCGGCTGAGGTCAACCCCAAGGTGGTGGGGATCACCGCCGCGATGAAGGATGGGACGGGCCTGTCCGAGTTCGCACGGGTCTGTGCTGGCAGGTTCTTCGACGTGGGAATCGCCGAGCAGCATGCGGTCACACTCGCGGCCGGCCTGGCGAGCCAGGGGATGAGGCCTGTGGTGGCTGTCTACTCCACCTTTCTCCAGCGCGCCTACGATCAGGTCGTGCACGATGTCGCCCTCCAGCGTATCCCAGTGATGCTGGCGCTCGACCGGGCGGGCATCGTCGGGGAGGACGGTTACACCCACCAGGGATCTTTCGATGTGGCCCTGCTCAGGCACGTTCCGAACATGGTGCTCATGGCGCCCAAAGACGAGGCCGAGCTCATGAGGATGCTCCACACCGGTCTTGAACTGGATTCCCCTTGTGCGGTCAGGTATCCCCGTTCCGAGGCGAGGGGCGTGCCGGTGGCATTTCCCCTCGAACCCCTGGAAGTCGGGCGCGGTGAGGTCCTGCGCGAGGGCGGGGACTGCGCGATCTTCGCTCTCGGGCCCATGGTCTGGCCTGCACTTGAGGCGGCCAGGCTCCTTTCCGGGAGGGGAATTAGCTGCGCTGTGGTGAATGCCCGTTTCGTCAAGCCTCTCGACACCGACCTCTTGCTCAGGGTCGCTGAATCCACAGGGACGGTGTTGACGGTGGAAGACGCCTGCCTTCCGGGAGGGTTCGGTTCGGCAGTTCTCGAGGCGCTGGCAGAAGCCGGAATGTCAGACGTTGCACTGTCGAGGTTGGGTATTCCTGACAGGTTTGTGGAGCACGGGACGAGGCAGGAGATTCTCTCCAAGATCGGGCTGGATGCGCGGGGCATCGCGTCGGCTGTTCAGGGTATGCTGGCGTCACGTTCCACGGGTGGTGGCAAGTATGCCTCCCAGGGCTAGAGTCAGGCTCGACCAGGCCCTGGTGGAAAGAGGCCTCGCCGTGACGAGGGAGGCGGGGAAGCGGGAAATCCTTGCCGGAAACGTGCTCGTCGATGGGGTTCGGGAAGACAAGCCCGGGGCGCTAGTCAGTCAGCACGCCGAGATCTTGGTGATCCAGACAGGCCCGGGTTACGTCAGCCGAGGCGGGATGAAGCTCGCGCACGCCCTGGATGAATTCGGGCTGGACGTGACCGGCCTGGTAGCCGTCGATATCGGGGCCTCCACCGGAGGATTCACTGACTGTCTTCTGAAGAGAGGCGCTGCGAAGGTCTACGCGGTCGACGTCGGCCGCGGTCAGCTCGCCTGGGAGCTCCGGCAGGACCCCAGAGTAGTGGTGATGGAGCGGACCAACGCCCGCTACCTGACGTCCGAGATGTTTCCCGATGCGCCTGGGTTCGGCACGGTGGATGTGTCTTTCATCTCCCTCGACAAGATCATCCCTCCGCTTGCCGCTGTCCTCACCCCTGTGGCCCAAGCGGTCTGCCTCATCAAGCCCCAGTTCGAAGCGGGCAGGGAGAAAGTCGGCAAGCGAGGGGTTGTGCGGTCGCCTGAAGTCCACCTCGATGTGATTCAAAGGGCGGCCGGGGTTGCCCAGGGAGCGGGGTTTGCGGTGCTCGGCCTCACGCCGTCGCCTATCAGAGGGCCTGAGGGAAACGCGGAATTCCTTGTTCACCTCGGCCGGGGAATCCCGGGAGGCTTCGAGTCAGAAAGCGAGTTCGAGGCCTTGGCGCAGCAGGTGGTAGGGCAGGCCCACTCGAAGGAGACGTGAACGCAGACGAAGGAGGGGATGCTGAGTGAGAGCTGGGATCGTGATCCAGAGAGCGAAACCAGGGGCGGAGCGGGTGGGCTCCCAGATCGAGACATGGCTTGCGCGGGCTGGAGTCTCCACAGTCATTGAGTCAGGTCCCGGTGAATCTCTCTCCCCGGACATCGACTGCGTGATCGTGTTGGGAGGGGATGGCACTCTGCTCTCGGTGGCGAGGAGAGCCGCTGAGATGCAGGTGCCCATACTCGGAGTGAACATGGGGAACCTCGGCTTCCTCACGGAGGTGGAGCCAGGGAATATCGTGCCGGCCCTGGAGGCCCTGGTCCGTGGGGAGTATACGTTGGACGAGCGGAACATGGTGGAGGCGTCTGTGGTCCGAGCTGGGCAGGAGATCACCACCCTTGCCGGACTCAACGACATAGTCATAAGCAAAGGTGCATTTGCCAGGATCATACGGCTCGGCATCGATGTCAACGACGAGCACTTCGGAACTTTCCCTGCGGACGGAGTCATTATCTCCAGCCCCACAGGGTCCACCGCGTACTCACTCTCCGCGGGAGGGCCGATCGTCAGTCCCACCATCGATGTGCTGATCATCACCCCCATATGCCCCCACACGCTCTTCTCCCGGTCTCTCGTGATTGCCGGGTCAGATCAGGTGCGGGTGGTTGTCGAGGCTCCCCACGAGGAGGTCGCGGTCACCGTGGACGGCCAGGTGGGCTACGAGATCCAGTCGGGAGACGTGATCCTGGTGAGGCGGTCTTTCGAGAAGACCCGATTCATACGGTTGAGAAAGAGAGGATTCTACGGTATTCTGAGAGAGAGGCTCAAGCAGGATCGGTTATGACGATTCGGTGTTCACGCATGAGCGCTGGGGAGGGCATCGCAGGTGAAAGCCAGACGCCACCAGAGGATTCTGGACATTATCAGGACTAAGGCCATCGAGACCCAAGAGGACCTGGCCCGCGAACTCATCCAGGATGGCATCTCAGTCACGCAGGCGACGATCTCCCGGGACATCAAGGAACTGAGGCTCATCAAAGTCCCTTCTGGGGACGGAACCTACCGGTACGCCATTCCTCTCGACCGGAACGTGGACGACGTGAACCGGCGAATCGAGCGCATGTTCAGGGACAACGTAGTGAGCATCGAGGACAGCGAGAGTCTCGTGGTGATCAAGACCGTCGAGGGAGCGGCCCAGGCCGTGGGGGCGGTCGTGGACGACTTGAGTTGGCCTGAAGTAGTTGGCACCCTTGCCGGGGATGACACTATCTTCGTGGTGGTGAAACCCAGGGACGCTGTTGCGGAAGTCATGGCAAGGCTGAACCGGTTCAGGAGATAGCCCAAGCCCAAGGGGGCGGCCGTTGTGCTTGCGGAACTCAGGGTCAGAGACTACGCCCTCATAGACGAACTGGCGGTCGAGTTCGGGGCGGGCCTGAACGTGATCACCGGGGAGACGGGGGCAGGCAAGTCACTGGTTATCGACTGTGTCGGCCTCGCCATCGGGGGGAGAGCCTCGGCTGAGATGATCCGATCCGGCCGGGAGACCGCCGTAGTGGAGGCGGTTTTCGAGATTCCGGGCCTAGAGTCCGTAGCCGAGACCCTCGTTGGGTGTGGTATCGACCCAGAACCCGACGGTACCCTCTTGGTGACCCGCGAGATCTCCCGTACGGGCAGGAACAGGTGCAGGGTGAACGGGAGTGCGGTCACGCTGTCGACTCTCTCCGCAATCGGCGAACAGCTGGTGGACATCTACGGGCAACACGAACACCAGTCACTCGCCAGGCCCGGTAGGCACATTAGCCTTCTCGATTCGTTCGGAGGGGAGGACCTCTCCTGCCTTCTGGCGGGGTTCCGTGAGCTCCACTCCAGGTGGCGCGCAATCTCCTCCGAGCTGTCCGATTTGCGCTCGCGTGCGAGGGAACGCGAGCACCGCATCGATCTTCTGACATTTCAAGCCTCTGAGATCGAGTCCGCCCGCCTGTCACCCGACGAGGACGTCCAGCTCCAGGCGGAGAAAACGGTCCTCACCAACGCTGAACGGCTGTACGACGCGGTGAACCGCGCCTACGCCCTCATCTACGAGTCTGCAGAGGGGCATTCCCGCGCTGCCCAGGACTCAGTGGGGGATGCCGTGACCCTTCTTCAGTCGGCCGCGAAGATGGATCCCGCACTGTCGCCACTCCGAGATACTCTTCAGGCAGCATACCTTCAGCTGGCGGAGGCAGCGCGTGCCCTTCGTGCCTACCGTGATTCCGTAGACTTCAGCCCCGCCCGGCTTGAACAGGTGGAGGAGAGGTTGGCGCTGATCGCCCGGCTGAAGAGGAAGTACGGGGGCACTCTGTCCGAGGTTATTGAGCACGGCCGTGCCGCCCGGGCTGAACTCGAAAGGACGGCCGGAGTGGACCGTAGGGCTTCTGAGCTTGAGCGGGAGATTGCGGCAGTCGAGGCGGCGATGGGTGAGGCCGCGTCAGCTCTATCCAGTGCAAGGGCTCGCGTAGCGCGCGTGCTCGAGGAGCGAGTCTGTGAGCAACTGACCGGCCTGTCCATGCCCAATGCCACCTTCAGCGTACACCTCGCGCGGAGACGTGGACCGGGTGAGATCTTGGTCGAGGGTGAGCCGTGCGCCCCGCGGGCAGACGGTGTCGACGAAGTGGAGTTCCTATTCTCAGCGAACCGGGGGGAGGCCCTTGGCCCGCTTGCCAAAATCGCCAGCGGAGGCGAGCTTTCCCGGGTCATGCTCGCCATCAAGTCAGTGCTTGCAGTGGTGGATGACATGCCGACCATGGTCTTCGATGAGATAGACCAGGGAGTCGGCGGGGAGGCGTCTGTCGCGGTGGCGGGCAGGCTCAAAGAGATCGGAAGAGTCCGGCAAGTCCTGGTCGTGACTCATCTCCCTCAGATAGCGGCGGTCGCAGACCATCATCTGACGGTGGCAAAAGCTGAGTCCGGCGGCCGTACCGCTGTCATGGCCCGTGCCTTGTCGGCTGAAGATCGGGTGGCGGAGGTCGCGCGGATGCTGGGAGGGGACAACCCTACCCCGGTCACAGTCGCCCATGCCCGGGAGATGCTCCGCCGTTTCCACCCACTGTTTCCCTGAAGTCGTGTTCTCCCACTGCAGGAAGGATTTGTGTTGTCTTTGTTGAAATCCTGATAAGCCAAAGGAATATGCGGGGAGGGAAGGGCCCGGGGCGGGTCTTCGGCCGAGCGACCTCGGGCCGCCGTCTGTGAGGATCTACGACCACCCTGTACTGGAGTCCAAACGCGGGCGGGAGGTGAAGTTCAGCCTGGACGGCAGAGACATGACAGGCATAGAGGGTGAGCCCATAGCCGCGGCACTGCATGCGGCGGGCGTGAGAATCCTCCGTCGCAGCCCCAACACTGGGCGCGCTCGGGGGTTCTTTTGTGCCATAGGGAATTGCTCGTCGTGTCTCATGACCGTGGACGGTGTCCCCAACGTCAGGGTTTGTGTCGAGCCGCTCCGTGAGGGAATGGCTGTGATAACCCAGGAAGGCAAAGGTGATCTGGTTGAGAGAAGTTGACGTCCTCGTCGTGGGCGCGGGGCCGGCCGGTCTCGCTGCGGCGTGCGCCTGTGCAGAAGCAGGTGCCCGGACACTTGTCGTAGACGCAAACGACGTTCCGGGCGGGCAACTGATCAAGCAGACCCACAAGTTCTTCGGATCGGAAAGACAATTCGCCGGGACTAGAGGAATCCAGATTCCCGGCATTTTTGCGAGCAAATTGGGACCAGTCGGAAATGCCCAAATGCTGTTGGGCGCGAACGCAGTCGGCTACTACGAGGGGGGAATAGTCGGCGTCGAGCAAGGGCGGAACTTCATCAAGGTCCAGGCCAGACGGATCATCCTGACCACAGGCGCTGCCGAGAGAATGCTGGCTTTCGAGAATAACGACCTGCCAGGTGTGTATGGGGCGGGCGCGGTGCAGACGCTCATGAACGTCCACAGGGTCCTACCTGGGCGGAGAGTGCTGATGATAGGATCCGGGAACATCGGCCTCATAGTCAGCTACCAACTCCTCCAGGCACAGGTGGAGGTTGTGGCGGTCCTCGAGGCCATGCCCAGGATCGGAGGGTACCTCGTTCACGCCGCGAAGCTCAGAAGGGCGGGAGTGCCCATTCTCACATCTCACACTATCGTACGGGCAGTGGGTGAGGACTGCGTCAGTGGGGCGGTGATGGAGCGCATCGATGACCGCTGGAGATCTGTGCCCGGCACGGAAACCGAAGTGCAGTGTGATGTCATCTGCCTTGCTGTGGGGCTCACGCCCTTGTCGGATCTTCTATGGCAGGCGGGGTGTGAGATGAAGTACGTGCCCGAACTCGGAGGCCACGTGCCTGTTCGAGATTCGTGCCTTCGCACTTCAAACCCGTCCGTGTACATAGCGGGGGATGTGGGCGGAGTTGAGGAAGCGAGCTCCGCGATGATCCAGGGAGAAATCGCAGGCATCTCCGCCGTCATGTCCCTGGGGCTCGAAAAGCCGGGCCACAGGGAAAGACTCGATATCCTGGCCCGGGACCTTCAGGCGATACGATCAGGCCCAACAGGTGAGAAGATCTGCCGCGGCATGCAGTGCGTCACAGTGCTCGAAGGGGGTGCCGGCGATGGCGGAGGCCGATGAGGAGAAGGTCATTATCTGCAGGTGCGAAGATGTAACCCTGGCTGAGATAAAACGGTTGATCCGGGAAGGGTTCACGAGCATCGATGAGATAAAGAGGGTGTCGCGGGCGGGGATGGGCCCTTGCCAGGGAAGGACGTGCAGGCAACTGGTAGCCCGTGAACTCGCGGCTTCTTGCGGCATACCCATCGAGCATGTGGAGATGCCGACTTTCCGGCCTCCAACGAGGCCTGTGCCTCTGTCGACAATTGCGAGGGGCGATGACGATGAGTAAGGATACAGCTGATGTTGTCGTCATCGGCGGGGGAGTCGTCGGCGCAGCTATCGCCTTTGAACTTGCCAGGGCAGGATGCCGGGACGTGATCCTCCTCGAGAAGGGCTTTCTCGCGTGCGGGTCCACCGGCAGGTGCGGCGCAGGGGTGAGGCAGCAGTGGGGCACGGTGACCAACTGCACACTCGCCCGAGAGTCGGTACGGATCTTCGAGACAATGGACGACTACCTGGACTACACTCCCGGGGTGGAATTCCGCCAAGGGGGCTACCTGATCCTGGCGTACACCGACAAGCAGTGGGAGCAGTTCAGGAGAAACGTCGAACTTCAACGGAGTCTTGGGATCGAGGTGGAAATGCTCTCTCCGGCTGAGGCAAGGGGGATAGTGCCCTACTTGAACACGGAAGGGTTGGTGGGTGCGACCTTCTGCCGGAAGGATGGGCATGCCAATCCCTTCCACGTGACCTTGGCATACGCCCGAGCTGCGGCGAGGCTTGGAGTGGACATTCGGACGAGAACCGAAGTCACAGGGATCGATGTCAAGGCCGGGCGGATCCGCTCGGTTCACACGAGCAAGGGGACGATACACACCTCAACTGTGATGAACTGTGCGGGCCCGTACGCGGGGGTCGTAGCAGCCATGGCCGGGCTCCAGCTTCCCCTGTGGGCAGAGCGTCACCAGATTCTTGTCACAGAGCCGGTTGAGCCGATTCAAGACCCGATGGTCATCTCTTTCCATCACAGGC
>JANLFS010000020.1:8335-12973 GCA_024655925.1 Bacillota bacterium
GCTGTACTGTCAGCAGACCCCCCACGGGAGTTTCATAATGGGCCTCGGGGATCCGAACGAACCTCGGAACTTCAACACAGGATCCAGCGTCGAATTTCTTGTGGAAATGGCGAAAAAGATCACCTGGCTTCTGCCGCCGCTTGGAGCTCTCCGTGTAGTCAGGCAGTGGGCAGGGCTCTATGACATGTCACCTGATGCGCAGCCGATTCTGGGGGAATGCCCTCCGGTCGAGAGGTTCTTCAACGCAAGTGGGTTCTCGGGTCACGGGTTCATGGTCGCGCCCATCGTCGGGAGGCTCATGGCGGAACTGATCCTCACCGGGCAGACATCCATTCCCATTGGGATGCTCGACGCGGGGAGGTTCGACCGCGGCGAGCTCATGCTCGAGCCCTCGGTTGTGTAATATCGATTCGCAACACGAAGAGGAGTTTCGAGCAATCCTGTAGAAGAATGGAGTACTGCCCAATTAGTTTGATGGCGCGTATGGAGGCTAAGGAGGATTTCCGCTGATGCTCAGACTCATTGCGATGGGCGGACCGGTGATGTACGCGATCATCCTGTGCTCCGTCGTGGCGCTCGCTGTCACCATTGAGAAAATCGTCCAACTGATCCTCATCCCCACCAAGTCTGAACCCCTCATGCGGTCGATAAAGGCTGCGCTCTCCCACGGGAGGGCAATTGAGGCGCTCCAGATCGCCAGGAGCTCACGAGGGCCCATCGCTGCACTCGCCCGCGCCGCCGTCTCCCGATATGGGCATCCCCGGGCAGAGATCTCCGAAGCCTTGGAGCGCGCGGGACGAGAGGAGATCCGCATTCTCGAAGGCAAACTCAATGTGCTTGATGCCATAGTGACGCTCGCCCCGCTGCTGGGCCTTCTCGGGACGGTGACTGGGCTGATCAGGAGCTTCCGTGTCTTGTCCGCCATGGCCGGGCTCACCGAACCGGCGCAGCTCTCTGGGGGCATAGCCGAGGCGCTGATTACCACCGCCGCAGGTCTGATAGTGGCCGCGCCGACAGTGGCCGCTCACGCGTATCTCACCAGTATCGTGGACCGCAGGATTGCGGAGATGGAGAACCGCGCGGCGGACCTTCTGAACCTCACGAGCGGGTCCGGTGGAGGCGGTGATGATAACAGATGATGTTCTCCACTCGCCCGAGGCGGAGGCCAAGAGTAGAGATTATTCCCATGATCGATGTCATGTTCTATCTGGTCGTCTTCTTCATGATTTTCAGCACTTTCAGGACTGAGACTGCCGGGATGCCGCTCGAGCTGCCAAGGGCGGCCACGGCGGCGGACCTGGAGCGCGATCACCTTGTCGCAGGGATCGATTCGTCCGGAAGAATCTACTGGAAGGGCGCGGTCGTGACCGAATCGGACCTGACTCGGGCGCTCACACCCGAGTTCAGCCGGAGCCCGGGCAAGCTCTGCATAATCAAGGCAGACAGGACCGTCAAGTATGAGCGACTCATACAGGTGATCGATGCGATCAGGAAGGCGGGTGGATCACACCTGGCGCTCGCGGTTGAACGGGCTCCGGGTTCAGGCGGTGGTATCCGATGAGGAGAAACCCCAAGGAGGACGGCGGGCCGACCGGGTACATAGTCTCAATCGCGATCCACTTGGCCGTGATTCTCCTGATTCCGTGGAACGAGCCGGCGGTAGTCGACATCTACCCTCTTGTGGGGCCGGGCGTGATCGAGATCTCGATCGAACCTCCAGCTGTTCCGACGCCTACACCCAAGCCGGAACCTGAGGTGACCATAAGGGAGGTTTCGAGGCCCACGCCTTCCAAGTCGGAGCCGAAGCCCGAGCCTAAACCCGAACCTACACCGAAGCCCGAGCCGAAGCCGGAGCCGAAACCAGCGCCAAAGCCCGAACCGCAGCCGGCCCCCAAGCCGAAGCCGGCACCCGAACCCAAGCCCGAGCCGAAGCCGGAAGTGGTGACGGACACTTCAAGCCAGTTCAGTGTGGCGCCTCCTACACCTGAGCCCGTCGCCCCTGAGCCGGTGCGGCCGGCGCCGGCTCCGGTTCCCACGCCTTTGCCTCCTGAGCCCGAGCGGGAGCCCACACCCCCGCCCGCGCCAGAGCCTGAACCTGAGCCACAGCCACCGCCGCCCCCTCCGCCCATGTTTCCCCGGGTGAAAGCGGGGGGAGTTGAGCTTCCGTCGGTGCTCGGCTCAGTGCGTCCGAGTAAGTCGGCACAGAGCGCACCGGAGACGGAAAGGGAAGGCTGGTGCATTGTGGAGTTCCGGTTCACGGCCGATGGCCGGTTTGTGGATGCCTGGGTTACTCGCGGTGTTGCCAGCCAAAACGCGGCTGCGGATCGCGCGCACAGGGCCATGCACGAGCAGATCGTGAAGGAACTCGCAGTCCGCGACTGGGAGCTTGGCGGCACGCCACGCGCTCAGTTCCGAGTGGCATATGACCTGTTTGAAGGCATCAAGGATGTGGTTCGTCTCGACCCGCCTGTGCGTTAGTGCGGCGCAACGATTTGGAGGTGCTCGTCTCATGTCAGCTTCACGCCGGGGCCTGCCAGCTGCCCTGGCTCTCGCTGCCCTCTTGATACTGGGCCTGTGTTCACTGGGTGCACTAGGGGCAGCGGAGTCAATATCCATCCAGAACCAGTTTATCCGCATCGTCGTAACTACAGGAGCGACGGAAACGGGCAGATTCGGTGTTGAGACCACCGGCGGCGACCCCAGGAACCCGGCCGACGATGGACTGGCTTTGATCTACGGCCGTCCCGTCCCGTGGACGTCTTACACTACGGTGCGCGTGGATGGTGTTGACTGGGTCTACGGTGGGAAGGCATCGCGGCGTGCCGGAAAGGCGGGGCAGTATGGCGAGACGGTTACCCCGCCGACCGTAGTCGGCAACGCGATCATCTCCACGTACCAATTGGGTGACATCCGGGTTACTCAGGATCTGTCGTTCGTCAAGAGCCCTACAACCAGGTACCAGGACACTGCCAGGATCCTCTATTACGTCGAGAATACCGGCGGGGTTCATCGGGATGTTGGAATCCGCGTCATGCTCGATACAATGCTGGGCGCGAATGACGGCGCCCCCTTGAGGGCTTATGAGTCTGCCATTGTGTCCGACACCGCACTGGCGGGGGACGAGATACCCGATTTCTGGCAGGCCTTCGACTCCTTGGTCGAACCCTCTGTCACATCTCAGGCCACGATGGTCGGGGGTGAACTGACTCCTCCCGATCGCCTCGTCTTCTCCAACTGGGGCAACTTCGCGGACCGGCTTTGGGATGTGCCCGTGGTTGCCGGGCGCGATTTCACCAGGGAAGGCGAGCGTGAGCTCGATTCCGCAGTCGCAATGTACTGGGCTCCCACACCTCTCGCCCCGGGAGAGATCCGCACCTACGTGACGTACTACGGTCTCGGCGGGATTACCCTTGCCCCTGGGCAGCTGTCTCTCGGCCTGTCATCGCCTGACGAAGTGAACCTCTCTTACGAAGGCATCGCATCGTTTCTTGCTGTCGCCTACGTTCTGAACAGGGGAGAAGGGCCTGCACAGGACGTCGAAGCCCGGCTGGTACTTCCCACCGGCTTCAGACTCGCCCACGGACAGGAGGAAGTCAGATTCCTGAGGGACATCGAACCCGGACAGATGGCCCAAGCCGCCTGGCAGATAGTCGCGACCGGCGGCGCAGCGGGCAAGAGGACTCTCACTGTCCAGGTGGCGGCAAAGAACGCGGACCCCAACAGGATATCCAGAACAGTAGAAGTGACTGGGCCACCCAGGCTCTCCGCGGTCATCGTGGCGCCCGAGGCTCTGACGGTGAGAGGAGAGAAGCTCTTTCCGTCTTTGGTCAGGGCATCACTCGTCCTGGAGAACAGAGGAGGTTCGCCAGCCTACTGGGTTTCGGCGAGACTCGGTTCCACCGGTGGCTTCACCCTGGCACGCGGGGACAAGCCCAGGCTGGTCCTGGGGCACATTGAGCCCGGCGAGAGGCGGGTAGTGTCCTGGCATTTCGAGGGCCCCGTGGGGCCCGGAACACACGAGATCACAGCCACAGTGGGCGCGGTAAACACACCGCAGGTCAGCCCGAGGTGCGCCATAGACGTTCCCAGACTGACACCAAAACTGATCCTTGTGCCGTCGGTACGTGAGACGACAGTCGGGTCGATCATAAGCGTGGACGCTATGGCAACCAACGTGCCGGATCTGCATGCCATCAAGTTCGATCTCCGATTCGACTCCCGGTTCCTGGACCTGGTGATGGTGTCGAGAGGCGCCCTTCTCACCGAAGGTGCCGCCCTTGCCCCGTGGGACCCCGGCGACTCACCCGCGCCAGGGTTGATCTCGGGCGTGTCAGGGAGGATCCCGAACCCCGGATACACGTGGGGCACCGTGGCGACGTTCCACATGAAGGCCACGCGGCCCGGGACGGCGGAGATCAGTTTCGAGAACGTGGTCCTTCTTGACTCCGCGGGCCGGGAGGTGGCGGCAAGTCCTGAGCCCTGCACTATCTGGGTGACCAACTGAACCGCGTTAATCACTTCTGTGGAGGGGTACTTATGTCGACATCTCTCAAACGGCTCATCCTAGCTTCCATCAGTGTGGTCACTGCACTTGTGGTGATGGCTGCCTCCGTTGTCGCCCAGCAGGTTCCAGTGACT
>JANLFS010000020.1:12983-35084 GCA_024655925.1 Bacillota bacterium
GATGTGCCCAGAGATCACTGGGCGTACGACGCAGTGACCACCCTTGTCGGAAAAGGCTACCTGGGGGTATACGATTCTGGGCAGTTCCGGGGTGAGGAAGGTGTCGACAGATACCTGCTCGCCTTTGTCGTCGCCCGGCTTCTTCGAGACGTGGAGGCTGGCAGAACGGCCATCAGTGAAGAGGACATGAAACTCATCAAACAACTCGCCATCGACCTGAGAGAGGAACTGGTCGTGGTCGTGAGCCGTCTCTCCGAGCTCGAGAAGGCTTCCGCTGCATCCCAGAGCGGCCAGGCCATCCTGCGAGAAGACCTGAAGCGCGTGGCTGACCAGTACAGGGCTCTGGGTCAGAGACTCGATGAGCAACGCGCGAGACTGGAGGAGTCCTTGAGGCAGTCCCAGGTCGCGCAGGATCAGTCCCTCGCCTCCAGCCTGTCAGCGGTGGAGAAAAAGCTGCAAGGCGAGATAACCGGGGGCGACAGTAAGGTCGCGGCCAGTGTCGAGGCGCTGAGACAACAGGTGCAAGAGGCCGACACGTCCCTGGCTGCTAGGATCGAGGCCGTCCGGGCCCAGGGGGAGCAAGCGAACGCTCAGATCACGAAAGACGTGGCGGCTGTGGGGACGCGAGTGACCGAAGTCGACGCGAGACTTACCAAGAGCGTTGTGGACCTGGGTGATCGGGTGGCGAAGTCTGATGCAAGGCTGAACGCGAGCGTGGCCGACCTGGCGTCCCAGATCAAGGCGCTCTCTGATGAGGCTGGGAAGTCTGCGGCCACTGTCTCAGGGCTCAGCTCCAGCCTGGCCGATCTTACAACGAGGCACACGCAACTCTCTGAGGTTCTCGCCGGGGTGGCGTCTGACCTCAACGCGCTTGACTCGCGGGACCGCGTGGCCAACGAGTCACTCTCAGCGCGGATCGCAGAGGTGTCGGCGGAACTCGGCAAGACCGCCAAGCAGTGCGCGGCGGTGGCCGATGGTCTCGAGCGTGCCATGAAGGAGAGCGACGCTGCGATAAACCAAGAGATTCAGCGGCTTCGCGAGCAGCTAGCCGCGCAGGTGTACACAGCGCGGGGCGAGCTTGAGCAGAGAGTCTCCACCGTCTCAGGTGAAGCCGCCAGGGACCTGACAAACCTCGGCGCCCGCCTCGATACTGTAGAGGCCGAGCTCCGCAAGTCGGTGGAGTCGGGAGTCGCGCGCCTCGACCAGAGCCTGCGCGACCTGGACGCCAAGGTCGCTGCGGTCCGCTCCGATCTCGGGAACCAGATCACCTCGGCCCGGGCGGAGTTCGACGGGAAGCTCGCCGCATCCGCAAAAGGCTTGACCGAGCGGATAGAGAGTATCTTGAATGACCTCGGAAGTCTCCAGGCAGCTCACGCCGAGTTCGCCAGGTCCGCTCAGGAGGCCATCTCCCTGCTCAGGCAGGACTTGGTTGCCAAGGTTGGCGCAGAGGCGGACGCGCGACAAACGGCAGACGCGTCGCTCAAAGCAGACCTGGAGGCTGTGCGCGCGCTTATCAACCAGCTGACCCAGTCCACGTCTGAGGCAGACCAGGCGCTTGCCCGGGATCTGGCGGCGGCCGTCGCCCGGGAGGAACAGGCCCGGGTGCTGGCGGACCAGGCACTTTCTGAGGAGATTTCGGCCCTGGCAAGGGCGAGTGCTGATGCGGATCGGGCCCTGGCGGAGAGCCTCGCAGCCGAGAAGAAGGACAGGCAGGACGCCCATGCCGCGCTTGGCCTCGAGTTCGACGGCAAGCTTGCGGCGGGGCTGTCGGCTGAAAAGGCGGAAAGGCAGGCGGAGGACCGCAGGCTTGAGTCCGACATCTCCGCGCTCCGGAGCGCGCACGAAGGCCTTGCCGCGTCGGCCGCATCCGCCCGTGCTGAACTCCGCCGGGATCTAGAGGCCGCTCTTGACGCCGAAAAGGCTGCAAGACAGACGGAAGCCGCATCCATCATCGCCGACCTTGCGGGGGCACGGGGTGAAATCTCGCAGTTGGCCGAGAAGACCGCGAGAGCAGACGCAGCCATCATGACGGCACTCGAGATCGAGAGAGCCAGAATCGACGGCCTTGCATCAGATCTGGTGTCTCTCCGCCAGGACCTTGCTGCTCTACGCGAGTACACCCTGGGGGTCGAGTCCAAGCTGATGGCACTGAAGGATGACACTCAGGCGAACTTCGCGGACCAGCGCAAGGTAGCCGCGGAGCTGAAGGCTGGCATCGACCAGCTTTCGAAGGCCCTGGCTGCTACTGAGAAGAGTCTTCTGGACAGGATCTCCGCAAACAGCGCCGAGGACGTGAAGACCAACGCGAAAGTGCTTGAGAACGCTCTTCTGATCAGGGACACCACAGATCTCCTGGCGAAAACCCGTGAGTCCCTGAACAAGACGTCCCTCAGCCTGACCGAGGCGCAGGCGGCCATCCAGGCTCAGAACGCCAGGCTAACTTCGCTCGATCAGCGCGTGATCAGTATGGAGAAGATGATCCAGGGGAGCGTCGAGGAGTTGAAGGCCAGGTTCGCGGACGAACTCGTCGCCGAGAGATGGGAGGCCGAGGCCCGCGAAGTCAAACTCCAGGGCCGGATCGAGGAACTCGAGACTCGCGTGGCGCAACTTGAGGCGGACAAGGCGGAGATGGACAAGGCTATAAAGAAGGCGTCCAGCGGGACTATGCTCGGAGTGCTGGCCTTGGTCGCGGCTCTCGCCGGGCTAGTGCTAGGAGCTGCGCAGTAGCTGCCAGTGCTCAGGATGGTCTGGGAATAGCTCACAACGGTGGTGCCGGGTCCAGATGGGATGCCCGGCGCCTATGCTTCTTTCAAGTCGGGTTCGGACCAGCTTGCCCGGGTTCCTGATGGGACTCGGGTTTCTCATTTGCCCTTCGGGGTTATGCCACCGGTGGACTTGTCGACCTTGTGACAAGAGGTGCAATAACCGCCATAGACGCGCACGAAAGCATTCTCTGTGCCTTGCTGTGGCTGTTTGTAGTGGGATTCGTGCATGATCTTGCCCATGTCCGCCCGTTTGGCGTGGCAAGTGTAGCCGTCCTTGAACTCGTCCAGCATCGCATCGGCCGCCTTCGGATGCTTGCCTGCATTGACCATTGACTTCATAGCGGTGAGATATGATTCGCTTATGCCTGGGTCGCCGCCCATATATTGTGAATCATAGCACTTCCAGGCAAGTCTTCAAGGCGAGAACTCCGCAAAACGGACGCACATAGGCGGGAAGCCGTGGAACCAAAGTTGTTCTAAAGTCATAGTGTATATCACGCCAAGCTTAGATAGGGCCTTCAGCACAGAGGAGGGAGGCACATGGAGGAGGCGTCGAGCAGGACCCTCATTACTGACATCCTCATTATCGGCGCCCTCATAGCGAGCCTGTGGCTCACGATGGATCAGGAGGCATCCGCGGACGACGGAGAACCGGCGTTGGAGGCTCGGCCCTGGCCCGCGAGAGGCGAACCAGGTCGATAGCCCGGAGGGGGTGGGTCAATGTTCAATTCTTACAGGGACGTGCGCGGCAAAATGCGTGAAAGTTTTCGGTATTCGGAGACTGGGAAGCCGAGGAAGCGAAAAATCATCATCTTCGACGAACGGGTCAGCCCCGACTCGTGGACTCAGATCCTGTCGGAGTGCAGAGGGCACATACTGGAGAGGCTGCCGCTCGTCAACGGCGTAGTGGCACTGGTCGATGACGATGAGGTCCGGGACGTGCAGGCCTTGGTGGGCACCAGGTCCGGGGTGATCCGCGTCGACGACGACATCGACATAGAGATGGCCTACGAGGTAGGACCGCTTGCGTGGGGCCCGAAGTTCGCTGAATCGGTGCCCTGGGGAGTGTCGAGGGTCAGACCGAACTCCCTGGAGTACACGGGACGAGGTGTCAAGGTGGCTGTTCTGGACACCGGCATCGACACCGGACATCCTGACCTTGGTGCGAACGTTCGCGGCACCTACAACGCAATGGGGCATGCCGCATCGGCCCGGGATGACAACGGACACGGGACGCACGTCGCGGGCACCATCGGTGCGCTTCGGAACGGCATCGGGGTACAGGGTGTGGCTCCCCGCGCAAGCCTCTATGCGGTCAAGGTTCTCGACGCCCAGGGGTCCGGCAAACTTTCAAGCCTTGTCGGGGGGCTCTCGTGGTGCGTGGAGAAAGGCATCCGAGTGCTCAACATGAGCCTGAGTTCCGGACGGGATAACCAGACCTTCCGTGAGGCGATACAGAATGCACGGCGGGCGGGCCTCACGATGGTCTGCGCGGCCGGGAACAGCGGGCCCGGGGCGGACACCGTCGGGTACCCCGCCAAGTATGTCGAGACCATCGCGGTGGCCGCCACTGCAGAGGACGACAACATCGCGGATTTCTCCAGCCGCGGGCGGGAAGTCGACCTGTGCGCTCCCGGAGTCGATATCCTCTCGGCGTGGCCGGGGCGGAAGTACCGGAAGAGCTCGGGCACGTCCATGGCGGCGCCGCATGTCACTGGGGCTGTGGCCCTGCTTCTCGAGGCTGACTCTTCGCTCTCGCCTTCAGACATCAAGTCCGCCCTTCAGGCCACAGCTGACCGTCTGGACGGGCCGTCTTACGAGGAGCAAGGGTCTGGGATCATAAACATCGGCAAAGCGCTCGAGCGAGTCTCGAAAAAGCGCATGTCTGTCGTGTGACGGAAGGGGGTGCATCCGTGAGGATTCCGACTGATCCGGAGAGTGTCAATCTCATGCGGGCCATGAAGCCGTTCTTAAGCGACCGGGGCCAGCACGCGGTGGATGACCTTCTTGGCGCGGTTAACCTGGTGTCGATCTTCGGCTCTCTCGGAGATGCAATGAAACGGAGGCAAGGGGGGGGCGGGCGCCCGCTTGCGTTCCTCTCGAGCCTCGCCAACCTCGATATTGACCCGACAACTGTTGCGAAGGCGGTGGATGCTATGGTCAACTTCCCCAAGAACATGCCGAGTGATTCCAACAGGTCCAGCCCAGGGGCGTCCCATGTGCCCAGCGGTCCCGGCGGAGCGGGAGGGGCACAGCCCCCCAAACCGGAGGAGATCGCCAAGATAATGCAGTCCATCATGAACAGGGCCGCGACCGACCCGAACTTCGCCGCGCTTTTGGGCTCGTTTGCGGAAGAGGGCATGAAGTCCAGCATGTTTCCAAAGCTCATGGAGGTCATGGGGCCAGAGATGCGCTCCAACCCTCCTGAGTCAGAGTCGTGAACCCATTGGGGGTGGTCAGCGTGAAACTGGATGAACTGATGTCGTCCAACACAGGAGTTGGAAAGCTTCTCCCGCTGTTCGTGCTGCTTCTGGTCTTTCTCTTCATCGAATGGTGGTTCTAACCGCCAAATGGACGCGTGCGGAGGGGATCGAGCATGGCAGATCAGGCCAAAGGGCCAAAGGCAACCTGGTTCATATGGGGCTTCCCGTGGTGGTGGTGGTGCATTCTGATCCTGGGTATCCTCGTGCTCTGCTTCTTGATCTTCAGGTAAACCGGAGAACGACTCCAGTCGCGTCGGGGTCGCGTCGTAGCATGGCGCGACCCCTCCCTCTGTACTTCCTTGCTTTTCCGCCGTTTCCCCCGGACTGGCCGGGTGGTATAATGGTTCCAAGGCTGTCGGCCCGGAACCCCCTCGAGGGGCTTCGACAGGTGATGTCCCGCAGCTACGAGATGCATCAATGACATGGCAGGAGGATCCCACATGGTGGGGACAATCATCAACGTAGTATCAGTTGTGGCAGGAAGCTGCATCGGGCTTGCGTTCGGGCACCGGCTCCCGTCTCGGATCTCTGAGACTGTGATGCAGGCAATGGGGCTTTTCACCTTCTTCATTGGCCTGCGGATGGCCTGGGGAACCGCCGATCCCTTCATGCTCCTCCTTTCGCTCGTGGCAGGGACGACGCTCGGGAGCGCGCTTGACATCGAGGGGCGCTTGGACAGGCTCGGAGAGCGGATACGGCAGCGTGTCGGGGCAGCCGATGGGGGCTCGTTCACACAGGGTTTCGTGGCGGCGAGCCTTCTGTACTGCGTGGGGCCTATGGCGATCATGGGCTCACTGCAGGATGGGTTGTCAGGTGACTTCACAGTACTCGCTACGAAGTCCGTAATGGACGGGACGGCGTCAGTCGCGCTCTCTTCCGGGTTGGGAGCCGGAGTGGCGTTTTCGGCACTTCCCCTGCTCGCGTACCAGGGCTCAATCAGCCTGATGGCAGGGGCCTTGAGACCTCTCATGACGGAGGCCGTGGTGAGAGAGATGACCGCGGCCGGGGGCATACTTATGCTTGGCATCGGGCTCAACCTCATTCTCCGAACACGGGTCCGGGTGGCGAACATGATACCTGCCCTCTTCGGGGCGGCATTGGCCGCAGGGTTGTTCATGAAAGGGTGACTGGGCTGTGGAGTTCATCAAGATGCATGGGCTCGGCAATGACTTCGTCATCACCTTCTGCCGGACAGAGGACGAGGCAGATACGTTGCTTGTGGCGGCGCCGCGTCTCTGCGACCGGCATTTTGGGATAGGGGCTGACGGGGTGATCGCCGTGATGCTGTCCGCAGTCGCTGATATCAGGATGCGGACATTCAACCCTGACGGCTCGGAGGCCCAGATGTGTGGAAACGCTATAAGATGCGTCGCGCGGGCGGTCGAAGAGCACTGGACCGCAGATCTCGCCCGGGGCCTAGCATCCGGGGACCCGCTCCGAGTGGAGACCTTGGGCGGGCTGAAGCGGGTGTGGGTGACAGATCGTGGGCCAGGGGCGTGGCGAGTGCGTGTGGACATGGGTGAGCCGTCGTTCGGGCAAGTTCCTCAGGTTGAACAGGAGTTCGACATCGGCGGGCGGAAGGTTGTCCTCACCTTGGTATCTATGGGGAACCCACATGCTGTGACCTTCGTTCCCCGGCTCGACCGGGCCCAGATGCTTGAAATGGGTCCGAGAATCGAGACCTCGGAACACTTCCCAGACCGCACCAACGTCGAGTTCGTCTCGGTGGCCGGGGATACTTTGCACGTTCTGGTCTGGGAGCGCGGAGCCGGTCCCACCCTCGCGTGTGGTACGGGTGCATGCGCATCTCTGGTTGCAGCCGCCCGGACAGGCAGGTCAAGCAGGCGCGCTGCCGTGGAATTGCCAGGCGGCCTGCTCGAGGTGGAATGGGCTCAGGATAACCACGTCTACATGACCGGGGCCGCAGAGGAGGTTTTCACCGGGCAGGCGGAGGTATCGAGCTTCCTGCCGGGGCCTGGTACGGTGAGATCACGCTACGAGGAGAGTGGGCGAGTATGAAGACGGCCGCACGCTTGCAGAACCTGGCACCTTACCTTTTCGCTCAGATTGAGCTCAAGGTTGAACGGGCACGTCAGGCCGGTCAGGACATCATCAGCCTCGGGATAGGAGACCCCGACATGCCCACTCCGGGCCATGTGGTGGAGGAAGCACAGACGCAGGTCGCGAACGCCGCGAATCACCAGTACCCATCGTCCCGTGGGATGAGGGTCTTCCGTGAAGCCGTGTGCAGGTACTACTCCCGCAGGCACGGGGTGAGCCTTGACCCCGATTCCGAAGTCGTCACGTTGATCGGGTCCAAGGAAGGTGTCGGGCATATATCGTTCTGTTTTACGGATCCGGGACGGGCGAACCTCGTGCCCAACCCGGGCTACCCCGTGTATTCAGCAGGCACGCTCCTGGCAGGGGGCGAAGTCGCCGACTTGCCCCTGCTCCCGGAGAGAGGCTATCTCCCGGACTTTTCGGCCATCCCCTCCGACGTGGCCCGGAACACGGCAATAATGTTCCTGAACTACCCAAACAACCCCACCGGGTCCGTCGCCACAGCCCAGACGTTCATGGATGCTGTGGAGTTCGCCCGGGGCCACGACATCCTGCTCTGCCACGATGCTGCCTACACCGAGATCGCTTACGATGGCGAGAGACCCCCGAGCCTGCTGGAGTTCCCAGGGGCGCGGGACGTTGGCATCGAGTTCGGATCCCTGTCGAAGATCTTCAACATGACCGGATGGAGAATCGCCTGGGCCGTGGGTAACGCCGACGCCATCAGGGCGCTCGCCACTCTGAAGTCGAACCTGGATTCAGGGGTGTTCCAGGCCATCCAACTTGCGGCAGTTCGCGCTCTGGACGGCCCGTGGGAACCAGTCCGGAGAATGGTGGACATCTACCGCCGTCGCCGAGACGTGGTCATTGACGCCCTGCATTCCATGGGCTGGTCGGTCGAACCGCCTCGGGGGAGCATCTATGTGTGGGCGCCCGTCCCAGAAGGGCTCACGTCGATAGAGTTTGCGGAAGGCGTGTTCGATCGGGCGGGGGTTGTGGTGGCGCCTGGCATAGGCTACGGTACGAGGGGCGAGGGCTACTTCCGAATCTCGCTCACAGTCCCCGATGACCGGCTCAAAGTCGCCCTCGACCGGATGAAAGGGTCGGGGGTGTGCGCGAGTTGCGGCTGGCGGTGATCTCGGACATCCACGGGAACCTTCCCGCCGCTTCCGCCGTCCTCTCAGACATCGGGGCGCGTGGGTTCGATCTGGTGGTATCCATTGGGGATATGGTATCCAAAGGGCCCCAGGGGCCAGAGGTGGTGGATCTCCTGCGCTCGAAAGGAGTCCAGATGCTCCTCGGGGGCGGAGAGTTCATGCTTGGGCTAGAGGAGCCCAACTTCGTGTTGAGTGACGAGACTGCTGCCCAAGACAGGCTCCAGGTATACGAATGGGAGAGATCCCGGACAACCCAGGATCAGGTGGAGTTCCTCACAGGGCTGCCGTTCTCGATGACCGTGGACTTGAATGGGGTTGGAGTCGACCTCTTCCACGCCACTCCATGGAATTGCTTCGACCTAATCTTTCCGGACGCCCCTTCCCACGAAATCGAACGGCTCAGGCTGTCAGGCGAATCCAAGGTGAGCGTGTGCGGCCACACCCACCGCCCTTTCGTTCGCACGATACGCGGCCACACCTACATCAACGCAGGCAGTGTCGGGCAGCCTTTCGACGGCGACTGGAGGGCGTGCTACGTCTCCTTGGAGGCCGGGCCATGCTCACAGCAGGTTTGCGTGATCCGCGTCGAATACGACGTGGAGGCAGCGATACGGGCAGGTCGAGAGTCGGGCATGCCGGCCTTTCACGCCTACGAGAAGATGCTCAGGGCTGGAAGCTACCCTTACCCTCATGAACCCCGTGCCACAGATAAGGCACATTCCCCCCGGAGGTGCTCTAATGCAGGTTGCGGAACGAAAGGTGAAGGTCACTGCGTTCGGCTGCCAGATGAATGAGCGGGACGCCGAGACCATAACCGGGTTCCTCGAGAAGCTGGGGTACGCCCCCACTGACTCTCTGGACGATGCAGACATGGTCATCTTCGTCACGTGCTGCGTTCGGGAGAGCGCAGAGAACCGGGCCCTCGCGAACCTCGCGGACACGAAGGCCCTGAAGCGGAGAAGAACAGGGCTTGTGATCGGGATCTGTGGGTGCATGGTGCAGCAGAAGAAGATGCAGGAGTACATCCGCGAGAAGATGCCCTGGGTGGACCTGGTTTTCGGGACGCACAACATTCACAGGCTCCCTGAGCTCGTCTCCCGGGTGCTCGCGGGAGAGCGCGTGATCGAGGTGTGGGACGAACCAGGAGAGATTGTTTCTGACGTGCCCGCTGTGAGGACGTCCAAGATAAGTGCCTATGTCAATGTGACTTACGGGTGTGACAACTTCTGTTCCTACTGTATTGTCCCTTACGTGCGGGGCAGAGAGCGCTCCCGTACGGTGGAAGAGGTCCTAGGAGAAGTCCGAGATCTCGCCTCTCGAGGCTACCGCGAGGTGACCTTGCTCGGACAGAACGTCAACTCCTATGGCCGGGGGCTTCCGCCCCTCGCTTCCGGGAAACGGCCAGATTTTGCGCATCTCCTCAGGGAAGTTGACAAGATCCCCGGGCTCGTGCGGGTCAGGTTCACCACATCCCACCCGAAGGACATGAGTGACGAACTCATCGACACCATCGCCGGAGCGCGGAAGGTTTGCGAGCACTTCCACCTGCCTTTGCAGGCAGGCGGGGACCGGGTCCTGGAGCGGATGAACCGCGGCTACACTTCCGCCCAGTATTTGAACCTGGTGGAACGTATCAGACGCGCGATCGAGAATGCGGCCATCACCACCGATATCATGGTCGGGTTCCCGGGCGAGACCGAAGAGGATTTCCAGGGGACCCTGGAAGTCGTCCGGCTGGCGCGGTTCGATGCGGCTTTCACGTTCATCTACTCCCCGAGGGAAGGCACCAAGGCTGCCACCATGCCGGATCAGGTTCCCCACGATGTCAAGCACGAACGGATCTATCGCCTCATCGAGCTGGTCAACGAGACGGCACGGGAAGTCAACGAGAGGTTGCGAGGGGCCGTTGTGGAGGTCATGGTGGAAGGGCCCTCCGATCGCGACCCATCTGTGCTGGCTGGGCGAACCAGGACGAACAAGATGGTGCACTGGAAACCGCCGCATCCCGTGTCGCCAGGGGACCTAGTTCTGGTCAGGATAGACGAGCCTCATACCTGGACTCTTCACGGGACCCAGGTGGGGGAGGGAGATACCTCTTGGAGGAGCAAGCCGTGAGATCCGCGGTCAAGTCAACGCCCATGATCGAGCAATACCGGGAACTGAAAGCCAAGCATCCCCAGTCCATTCTCATGTTCAGACTCGGGGATTTCTACGAGATGTTCTGCGAGGACGCGGTCATAGGAAGCCGCGAGCTCGGGATCGTGCTGACGTCGCGGGAAGTCGGCCCCGGGAACCGGATGCCCATGTGTGGGGTGCCACACCATGCAGTAGACTCCTACGTGGCAACTCTGGTTGCGAACGGTCACACCGTGGCCATCGCGGACCAAGTGGAGGACCCCAAGAAAGCCCGGGGACTGGTCCGGAGAGAAGTAATACGGATCGTCACCCCGGGAACCATGACGGACCGGATCGAGCCCAAGGAGAGCAACTTCCTCGTGGCGGTTGTCGCTTATGGCTCGAGGGTGGGCCTTGCAGTGTGCGACGGCTCCACCGGCGAACTCGCGGCGACAGAGGCGGCGGGGCCGGACGCCCTCCAACTCATCTCGGACGAGGTATCCAGGATCTCGCCAAGCGAGTGCATCTACCCTGATAACCGCGGGGATGGCAGCGTACAGGGGTGCCCAATTTTCGGCACATTCTCCGCTTTCGCCAGGCCTGCCCGGGAGTTCGATAGGGTGAGGGCAGAGCGGCTTCTCTGTGAGCAGTTCGGTGTGGCGTCCCTTGAGGGCTACGGCGCCGACGGCATGGAAATGGCGGTGGGGGCCGCAGGTGCCCTCGTAAGCTATCTCAGGGAGACTCAAATGACCTCCGTGCCCCACATAACTGGGATACGCATCTACCGGCTCGGGGATTTCATGCACATCGACGCAGCCACCCGGCGGAATCTTGAGGTTTTCCAGCCGAAGACAGGCCTCGTCTCCGTCCTGGACTCGACGCTCACTGCAATGGGCGGGCGGCTCATGCGGGCCTGGTTCGAGCGCCCCTCCATATCTGTTGAGGAGATTCAGGCGAGGCTCGACGCTGTGGCGGAGTTCGCCTCCAACACCTTCCTGAGAGCCGACGTCAGACGGGCACTGGGAGGAGTATGCGACCTGGAGCGGGTGTCAGGCAGGATCGGGTACAGAACAGCAGGTCCCAGAGATCTCCTCGCCCTCGCTGCATCCCTCGAGGCCGTTACCGCCCTCGGGAACATGCTCGAGGGTGTGCAGTCGGCTAGGCTCGCAGCTGTCCGCGGTGAGCTGGACTGTGTGCCCGAGGCCTGCGAGTTGGTGCGGGCCGCGATATCTCCTGACGCTCCGGCCTCGGTGTCCGATGGAGGAATCATCCGGGCTGGGTTCGACTCAGAGATTGATTCTCTGCGGGAGTCCGCTGCGTTGGGGAAGGAGTGGATTCTCAGGCTGGAGGCGGGGGAGCGGGAGCGCACCGGGATCAAGTCGCTCAAAGTAGGGTTCAACCAGGTCTTCGGTTACTATGTGGAGGTAACCCGAGCCAACGTTCACTTGGTACCTGAGGACTACGTGCGCAAGCAGACGCTCGCGAACGCAGAGAGGTACATCACCCCTGAGCTCAAGGAGCTGGAATCCAGGATTCTCGGCGCGGAGGAGAGGCTCGAGAGCCTCGAGGTGGAAGTGTACAACCGTGTCAGGGAACAGATAGCATCGTACCTCCCGCGGGTGCTCAGGACTGCGCGGGCTGTGGCGCAGATAGACGTGTTGGCGTCGTTCGCCGAGGTTGCCCAGGCCAATGGGTACGTCAGACCTGTTGTGGACTCAGGGCCCGCCATCGTCGCACGGGAGGCTAGGCACCCGGTGCTCGAGCAAGTGCTCGGCCCGTCAAGGTACGTCCCCAATGACATCGAGATCTCCCGGGAAGACGGAAGAGTCCTCATAATCACCGGCCCGAATATGGCGGGGAAGTCCACAGTCCTCGCTACACTGGGTCTGATCACTCTGATGGCCCAGGCTGGGTCGTTTGTGCCTGCGCGAGAAGCGACCGTGGGCATTGCGGACCGTATTTACTACAGGACCGGGTCCTATGACGACATAAGTGCCGGGAAGAGCAGTTTCATGGTTGAGCTTCTGGAGGTAGCGAGGATTCTGAATACCGCCTCGGAGCGGAGCCTTGTCCTTGTGGACGAACTGGGCCGGGGCACCAGCACATACGACGGGATGGCCTTGGCATGGGCGGTGGCGGAATGGCTCCACGACTCGATAGGGTGCAGGACTCTGTTTACGACCCACTACCACGAACTCGCAGCCCTCGAAGAGAGGCTTCCCTATGCCAGGAACTATCACGTCGGTGCGGTTGAGCGTGGGGGAGAACTGACTTTCCTCTACAGGCTCTGCCGGGGGAGCGTCGACCGGAGCTATGGCGTGAACGTGGCGCGAATGGCCGGGCTTCCAAGAGAGGTGGTGAGGCGGGCCCAGCAGATACTCAGGGACCTCGAAAGAGCCCAGCCTCAGGGTGGACACCAGATGACTCTGTTCGGGTGGACATCCGAAGAACCCGTTCCCACCCATCCCGAGGTTGCAGCAACCCAGGCTCCTTCGAGCAAGGAACCGGCCTCCGGCGAGGCAGGGCCTAGCGGGGTGTGGGGCGAGAGGATCGCTGAGAGACTCATGGGGATCGACCCTGATGAACTGACGCCGAGGGAGGCCCTGGCCCTCGTGTACGAGCTTCGGGCACTCGCGCACCAGGTGGAGTGATCGCTATGCGCATTGTGAGGCTGCCAGAGGATGTGGCGAACAGGATTGCCGCAGGCGAAGTGGTGGAGCGGCCGGCGTCAGTTGTGAAGGAGCTGGTCGAGAACTCCATAGACGCCGGGGCGGCGACGATCCAGGTAGAGGTGGTCGGGGGCGGGCTCGAGCTGATCTCTGTCACAGATGACGGGTGCGGGATGGACTCTGAAGACGCCGTCCTCGCGTTCGAGCGCCATGCCACGAGCAAGATAGCAAAGGCCGAAGACCTTTTCTCCGTGGTCACGTTGGGGTTCCGCGGCGAGGCGCTGCCCAGCGTGGCGTCGGTTGCCCGAGTGCGCCTGGTCACCCGGACCGCTGATGCACGCGAAGGCACCGCCGTAACAATAGAAGGTGGCCGCGTTCTTGATGTCTTCCCCATAGGGGCTCCCGAGGGTAGCACAGTACAGGTTCGGGACCTCTTCTTCAACACCCCGGCGAGGCTCAAGTATCTCAAGTCCGTCGCAGCCGAGACCAGGCGAATAGTGGATATCGCAGGCAAGCTAGCCCTTGCCCATCCCGAGGTCTCGATGCATCTCACAATCGACGGCCGGACAGTCTTCTCAACCCCGAGTGGAGGCAGTCTCGGGGATGCTGCTGCCGCCGTTCTTGGATTGGATCTCGCCCGGCACATGCTGCCGGTCCAGGGCAGGTGGGAAGACATCACTGTAGGGGGTTTGGCGGCGCCTCCCAGGTTCGCCAGACGAACCCGGGACGTGCAGCATCTGATTGTGAACGGCCGCCCCGTGGTGTCCCGGACAGTCTGGTCCGCTCTAGACCGGGCCTACGGCCGCACAGTCCCTGAAGGCAAGCGGGCCCCGGCTGTTATTGTGGTTTCGGTTGACCCTGGTAAGGTGGACGTGAATGTCCACCCGGCCAAGAGCGAGGTGCGGTTCGCGTCAGAGGACTCGCTCTACCGGGCGGTGTTCGGGGCGGTGGCCGGTGCACTCCGGTCCCTGGACTCCACGGGCGGGCTGGAACCCCAGGTGCCTGCCGGCATAGGGAAGCTATCTGGAGGGAGCGCGGCGAAGCCGGTTGCCAGTACTGCTACACGCACCTATCAACGGGTGACAGAAGGCGAAGGGTTGTTCCGGGAGCGCGACGTTCCCGTTTCGGGGGGTTCCCAGGTTGCGCCGGTGACCCCATTGCCGGTTCCCAGAGTCATCGGCCAGCTTGATGCCACCTTTATACTCGCGGAATCGGAAGGCACTCTTTTCATAGTCGACCAACACGCGGCTCACGAGCGAGTGCTGGTGGATTCCTTCAGAGCGAGGGTCGCGAGGGGTCCGGTGGAGACTCAGTTGCTGATGGTGCCGGAGGTAATCGACCTGCCCGCCAGGGAGGTCGATGCGGTCACAAGGAACGCAGAGGTACTGCATGACCTCGGTCTAGAAGTGGAGCCGTTCGGTGGGAATTCTGTGCTCCTCCGGGGGATTCCATCCGGCGCGGGGGACGTGAGCCCTATCGATCTGTTGTGGGCCGCTATAGAAGGACTCATCTCCGCCCCGCCCGGTGCCAACACTCTGGACTTCGCTGACCATGTGGCGGTCTCATTGGCCTGCAAAGGTGCGGTCCGGGCCGGCGCACCTCTTACCCCTGACGCCATGGAAGGGCTTGTGACCCGCCTTTTTGCTTGTGCTGATCCTTACCGGTGCCCACACGGAAGGCCCACGGTGGTCGCCTTTTCGCCCGAGTCGATCAGGAGGAGCTTCGGCCGGAGATGAACGTGGTGGTTACTACTTCCATCCGGGCCGGGGCACACGCTGAGGAGCTGGCCAAGACGGTCGCAGCGAGGCTGGGAGTTCCCTACCAGTCGCGAAACCGGACTCCTCTGCCTGACGTGCTGTCGGAGGCGGGCCTCGCGGGCACAGGCGGGGTGTTGGTGGTCGAGTCCCTCGGGATGACCGTGGTGACGTATCAAGACAATACAGAGCTCGGACGGCTGCGATTCCACCCCGGCATGGCCCCGATCCGCATCCAGAGACTCGAAGAGGGAGGCTTGGACCACATGGTGGAGGCAATGAGGCTTTCACCGGGAGACTCCGTGCTCGACTGCACTCTGGGCCTGGGATCCGATGCGATAGTAGCCTCATGGGTCGTGGGTGAGGGTGGGGCTGTAGTGGGTGTCGAGGCGAGCCCGGTTGTGGCGGAACTGGTCCGGGTTGGGCTGCAATCCTACAACGATGCCCGGGAGGACGTGCTGCAGGCCATGCGAAGGATCGACGTCGTGCACGCGGACAGCCGTGTGTATCTGGAGGCGCTCAACGGACGGGCATTTGATGTCGTGTACTTCGACCCCATGTTCCGGGAGCCCGTGAGATCATCCACGGGGATCAAACCCCTGCGGCGCTGGGCAGTGAGCAAGCCCCTGGACCGTGAGACCATCATGGTTGCGGCCAGGGCCGCCCGCCGGTTCGTAGTAGTAAAGGACCGCAGGGGTGGAGGGGAGCTCGAGAGGCTCGGGATCGCGACAAGCGTGGGCGGAAAGGGAAGCAGCGTGGAATACGGGGTCCTACCCGCCTGGGAGGGGCCTTTTGCTTGAGGCAGGTGGCAGGAGCTTGGCACGCCCCCCACTTCTCGTGATAGTGGGCCCCACAGCGGTGGGGAAGTCGGCAGTGGGGCTCGAGATCGCAGAAAGGCTGAACGGGGAGATAGTCTCCGCAGATTCCATGCAGGTATACCGGGGGATGGACATCGGGACCGCCAAGGCCACGGAGGATGAACGTGCCCGAGTCCGGCACCACCTGTTGGACGTGGCAGACCCGGGCGAGATCTTCTCCGTCGCAAGGTACCAGGAGCTGGCGCAGGCAGCGATCGAAGGCATTACTGCACGTGGAGCGCTTGCAGTCATGGTGGGCGGCACCGGGCTCTATGTGGACGCGGTGGTTCGAGGGTTTCTCTTTCCTTTTGAGGGCCGCAACGATGACATACGGCAGCGACTGGAGCAAGAGGCGAATGTCGTGGGCAGCTGCACCTTACACGGGAGGTTGCGGGAAGTGGACCCCCGAGCGGCGGAACGGATCCACCCCAACGACCGCCGAAGGATCATAAGGGCGTTGGAGGTCCACGAAGTAACCGGCGTTCCCATAACTGAACTGCAGCGCCGGCATAAGGGGCAGTCCAGGTATGACACTCGGCAGTTCGGGCTCACCCTACCCCGAGATGTCCTGAGGGAGCGGATAGATCGCAGGGTGGACGAGATGATGTCAGCCGGGCTGCTCGAGGAAGTACGGGAGTTGGTTGGCGGTGGGTATGCCCCATGCTTCACTGCCATGCAGGCCATTGGCTACAAAGAGCTGGCAGCGTACCTGGAGGGACGAACGTCCCTGGAAGAGGCGGTGCACACGATCAAGAACGAGACACGGAAGTACGCGAAACGGCAGATGACGTGGTTTCGGAAGAACCGCGACATCGAGTGGGTAGACATATCAGAGTACGACGAGCCTGAGCAGGTGGCGGATGAGATCATCACACGGCTGGGTGAGTGGCCGAGGGGGGTGGACACAGGCGGTGATCCGGCCTGAGGAAGATGATATAGGGTCGGTTCTAGGGGTGGATGACGACCTGCTCGCACTTGCGCTGCGTGTCCGTGAGACGATCCAGCCCCAACTGCGGCGGGTGGAGGATATCGCACGCTTCAACACAGCCAGGGTCCTTGAGGCCTTCAAAAGCGCGGGCCTGGGCGATCAGCATTTCGGAGGCACCACCGGGTACGGGTACGATGACACAGGCCGGGACGCCCTCGAGCGCGCGTTCGCGAAGGTCTTCGAAGCAGAGGCCGCACTGGTACGCGTTCAGATCGTGTCGGGTACGCATGCACTTGCCGCAGTCATGTTCGGCATACTGAGGCCGGGGGACCTTCTTGTGTCCGCGTTTGGAAGTCCTTACGACACCATGAGAACGGTCATCGGGAATGACGCTCCGTCCAGAGGGTCACTTGCCGAATTCGGGGTGGAGTATGCCGAGGTGGCCCCGGACGACCGTGGTGAGCCGGACCTCAGCGCGATCTCCAAAGCGTGTTGCGATGCCAGGATGGTTCTGGTCCAGCGGTCCCGGGGGTATGCGCGACGCCGAGCACTCACTCTCGCTGACATTGACCGCATAGCGCACGCTGCGCGGATGCGTAATCCCCGCGTGGTCGTGGTCGTGGACAACTGCTACGGGGAGTTCACCGACACCCACGAGCCCACAAGCCATGGTGCGGACATCGTTGCTGGGTCGCTGATAAAGAACCCCGGGGGAGGGGTCGCTCCCGCCGGAGGGTACATAGCAGGCAACCGAGAACTAGTCGAGATGGCCGCAGAGAGACTGACCGCGCCGGGCCTCGGCTCTCACGTTGGCCCTTCGCTGGGGCTTACCCGGCAACTCGCCCTCGGCCTCTTCCTTGCCCCGTTGACTACAGCAGAGGCAATCGCTGGATCCATCTTCGCCGCGGAGTTCCTGGCCAGCCTCGGGTTTGTGGTCTACCCTGAGCCTGGGAGCCGCAGGTCTGACATTGTGCTTGGCGTGCGGCTCGAGACGCCTGAGAACGTCACGGCTTTCTGCCGGGCGGTGCAGGAATCGTCACCGGTCGATGCGAGCGCGGTGCCGGAACCCGCGCCCATGCCAGGGTATTCTGATCAGGTGGTCATGGCAGCAGGAACGTTCACGCAGGGCGCCTCGATAGAACTGTCTGCAGATGCGCCCCTCCGCCCGCCCTACGACGTGTACCTGCAAGGAGGCCTGTCCAGGCATCAAGTGGAATTCGCTATGCTCAGGTTTGCTCAGGCGATTCGAAGGAAACCACGGCAGGTGGGTTGAATAAGTAGAGAGACAGTTCTCCGGCCCTGGAGGGATAGTCTTGAGGCGGAATCAGGCTGCATCTCTATGTGCCGTGGTTCTTCTCGCCTTCTTCGCGCCATTACTGGGCCCTCGAGTCTCGGTGGCATCAGCCGTCAGTGCCGTCGATTCGCTGATCATCCCGCAGTCCGGTGCGGCGATGGCGAACAGAACGGTTCGGGTCGAGCTCTCTCCGGGTCTGAACCGGGTGACGGTCGAAGGAGTGCCAGGCACCGTGGTTCCTGCATCAACGGACCTTGTGCCCGTAAATGGGCAGGTTCGGGTGGTCTTCAAGAGAGCCGGCGAGGGAAGGCTTGAGTTCGGTGTGATCTCGGAGGAGGCGGCGACCGAGGACTTCCATCTATCCTACTCTTTCACCGGCCTTACATGGTGTCCGTCCTACACGGTGTTTCTTTCGGCTTCCGAAGACTCTGCCGAGTTCGCTGGGTGGTACGGCATATCCAACAAGACCACCATGACCTTTGCGCCTGCCCATGTGGTTCTGGCGGCAGGACCAGGGTATGGTCTTGGTGGTCGGCCTCCGCACCGCGTCGGGGCCTCGCTTGGTGAGAGTGTCAGGGATCTGTCTCCGGCTCCCGAGATACCGGCGTTGTCCGAGACCTTTCTTCCGTTTGTGAGAGTCCCATCCATGCCGGCGAGAACAATTAACGTGGTTGAGCGCCTCGGGCCTTACAACCCAGAGCCCCCGGCTCCAAAGCGGGATGACCGTCCCGTGCTGGTCACGCTGGAACTGACAAACCAGAAAGGGAGCGGGCACTGGGTGCCCGACCCGATCCCCCCAGGCGCGGTTCGCGTGTTTGCCAGGACCAAGGACGGCACGACATACTTCCTCGGCGAGGACACCTTTTCCCAATCAGCCGCCCTGCCGGCCTTTCTTGCCAGGCTGGGACGGTCCCCGAGCCTGAAGGCGGAGAGGATGCGAACCGACCAGAAGAAGATCGGCACCAGTTCGTGGGAGGAAGCGTATCAGGTGAGGGTCACGAATCTCGGGGCGCATGATGCTGAGGTTGTGGTGGTGGAGGAACTGCCGGGCGAGTGGACCATCCTTCAGAGTACCCCGGCCTTCTGGACCAAGACTCCTTCCGGATTCGCCCAGTTCGTTGCCACGGTGCCCGCAGGCGGGCGTGTCGATGTTCTGTTCAGGGTGAGATTCACTCTCTGAGGAGGCTTTCTGGATGGGGGATGTGGGGTCCCCGGGGGCGCTTCCGGGGGCGTCCGAAGTCGCAAACGAATACGGGACCTGCCTGGTGTTGTGGAAGGAACTCCAGTGCGTTGCGGCCATGGAGGCCCAGTCCCCGGACCTGATCCTAAAAAACCTTCAGCTAGTCTACGGGATTGGCCCCAAGACAGAGTCCAGGCTGAGGACGGAGGGCTACTCCACCGTGGTGGACCTTCTAGTCCACGAGAAGTGGGGTGGGAGGGCGCGGCCGGTCGCCCAGGCATACGAGGAGGCAGACGCCTCTGTGCTGTCTCAATGCGGGGCACGTGATGTCGAACTGCTATCAATGTACGCTCCTGACGAGATCGCGTTCATGGACATCGAGACGACAGGGCTTGCGGCGACCTACGCCCTCTTCATGGTGGGGATGCTTCTGCCTTCTCACGGGGGTCTTGCGCTCTGCCAGGTGATCGCAAGAGAGTACGAGGAGGAACCAGCTGTTCTCGAGGAAGTCCGTTTTCGCCTGGCGCGTGCCCGCGCGGTCGTCACCTACAACGGCAAGAGCTTCGATGTACCCTTCGTCCGCAGGAGACTTGCCTACCACGGCATGGACGTCAAAGTGGACTTCGCCGTCATTGACCTGCTATGTCACGCGAGGCGGAAGTATGTCGGCACCATCCCCAACTGCAGGCTCACCACGGTGGAACGCTGCGTTCTCGGCCTGGACCGCGGGCAGGATGTTCCCGGCGAACTCATACCTGCCATGTACAACGAATTCGTCAGGACGAGGAACTGGGACATACTCATCCCGATCCTTGACCACAACGAGTTCGATCTGATCGCTCTCGCCCGCCTGCTTCCCCTTCTGGTGTAGCGCCCGCATATTTCGCCTTCTCCCTCATATAGATGTAACGTCATGGAGCAGGTACAACCCGCATGCGGCGAGCTGGGGGTTAGACCGCCTCCACCCGGACGGATACGAGGGAGGGAGAACTCGATGGAGAAGTTCGACATCTTCCAGCATATTGCCGAGCGCACCGGGGGCGACGTCTACATCGGTGTGGTGGGGCCGGTCCGGACTGGCAAGTCCACTTTCATATCGAGGTTCATGGACCTCGTGGTCCTGCCAAACATGAAGAACGCCTACGAGCGCGAGCGGACCCGCGATGAACTCCCCCAGAGCGGTGCGGGCAAGACCATCATGACGACCGAGCCGAAGTTCGTCCCAGGTGAGGCGGTCGGCATTACTCTGGGCGAGAACATCAGAGTCGCCGTCAGGATGGTGGATTGCGTAGGGTACACAGTCCCTGGAGCGTTGGGCTACGAGGAAGCCGACGCCCCAAGGATGGTCAGAACGCCATGGTTCGATGAGGAGATTCCCTTCCAGAGGGCGGCGGAGATCGGCACTGAGAAGGTCATACGGGAGCACTCCACGATCGGGCTCGTGGTCACGACTGATGGATCGATCACCGATATCGTCCGAGACGCCTATGTAGACGCCGAGCGGCGAGTCATCGCTGAACTGAAGGAACTAGGCAAGCCTTTCATAGTCATTCTGAACTCCACGCACCCCGAGGCCGAGGAGACCACCGGGCTTGCAGAAGTGCTTGCAGAGAACTATGACGTGCCGGTGATCCCTGTGGATTGCCTCCGCATGACAACCGAAAGCATCTGGCGAGTCCTCCATGGGGTACTGTACGAGTTCCCGGTCCGGGAGATTTCCGTCAGGCTGCCTGAGTGGGTCGTGGAGCTCGAGGAGACTCACCCAGTTCGGTCGAGTTTCGCAGCAAGTGTCAGGAATGCTGTGGACACTATAAACAAGGTCCGAGACATCGAACCTGCTGTTGTCGCACTGTCCGCGGCTGAAAACGCCCAGTCCGCTTCAGTCCTCCACCTCGACCTCGGGACCGGATGCGTCTCGATAGAGGTCACTGCACCCAGGACTCTGCTGTTCGAGATCATCTCGGAGATGAGCGGATTCGAGGTAGGGGGCGATCACGATCTCGTCCGTATGATGCGCGACCTGACCCACGCGAAACGGGAGTTCAGCAAGCTCGAGCGCGCGCTGGCCGATGTGCGGGAGAGCGGGTACGGGATCGTCATCCCGTTCCTGGACGAGATAACCTTTGAGGATCCCGATATAATCAGGCAGGGGAACAAGTGCGGGGTGAGGCTCAAGGCCACCGCGCCTTCGATCCACATGATCCGAGCGGACATAAAGACCGAGGTGACGCCAGTAGTTGGAACGGAGAAGCAGAGTGAGGAGTTTGCGCGAAGGATCGCAGAGGAGTTCTCGGAGGATCCATCGAAGATATGGGAAACGGAGTTCTTGGGCAAGTCCATGCAGGAGCTGATCCAGGAGGGCATCGAAGCGAAACTTGCTCACATGCCAGAGCACGCCCAGCAGAAGCTCCGCGAGACCTTGCAGAAGATCGTGAACGAGGGCAGCGGCGGGCTGATATGCATCATCCTGTAACCAGTCCGAAAGCCAGCACTCCCACGGAGCGCGCCCGGGCGAGAGGTAATAATGCCAGGTGCGACTGGACAGTATATTCGTGGGAGGGGGTGAATGGCGTGACCAAATCCGACCTTGTGGACGCCGTGGCTAGCAAGACTGGGATCACCAAGAAGGACACGGCGAGAATGGTAGACGCCGTGTTCGAGACCATAAAGGAAGAGCTGGGCCGAGGCTCGAAGGTCCAGATCATTGGGTTTGGCAGCTTCGAGGTGAAAGCCAGAGAAGCACGGGTTGGCCGAAATCCCAAGACAATGGAGGAAATCCGGATTCCAGCGCGGAACGTTCCCGTATTCCGGGCAGGCAAGGAACTCCGAGACTCAGTA
>JANLFS010000021.1 GCA_024655925.1 Bacillota bacterium
CGCAGACGATCAATGGATAGGATGTGAGCTTCGATCGAGATCAGAAAAGAGGCAATCATACCCCTCGGCTACGGCAAGTACGTCCGCTCGGACAACATCATAGCCTTGGATCCTATCGAGGACGACAGAGGACCTGGCCTTCGCACCAAGGTCTATGTCGAGCAACTCCCCGCCCCGCTCATCGCCTCCAGAACCGAGAATTCCATCCTGGCGAGCATCGTCAGGACGCCAAGGGAGGTCCTTGAAGCCACGGCTGCTCTTGAGCTCCTCCAGGACCTCTTGGACGACATCCAGCAAGTAGGCCCGATGCTGCGAAAGAGCATCAAAGATGAGGCAGGCCTCGATCTCGGAGAACTTGAACTCAAGATCAAAGAGATCCTTTCGCACGAGCTCGACATCGAACAGGAACCCCATTGATTCGCCCGCCCCCACGCAGAGGGAATACCGTTTGATGCGGAGGTCAGAACCGCCAACCAAGCAGATTCCATAGGTTCAGAAACCACACAAACACCATATGCGCGACAACACACAGCCAGGGGAGGAACAACGACGCGAATCCCTGCCGCGCTCTGCGTTTGGCGAAACCCCAGCGCCGCTTGTTCGCATCTGCAGTCCTCCTGATCGTCTGCCATGCCAAAGCGACGGCGAGAACGATTCCCACCAACGGCAGGACTAACGCCGCCCGAGTCGTGCACGGCACAGCGGTGGTGAGCACCCAGTTAGGGACTGTGAGGAGTGAGGCGGCGATACCCACAATGGCAACCACGTCCGTCAGGCCAAGCGCGGCCGCGAGTCCGCTCACCTTTCGCCCAAAGGCCCACGCAAGCATGGCCCAGATGAACACCGCAACGATAGCCGCTAGCAGAACCAACGCGAAGGAAGACGTCTCGTAAAACGGCAGCCTGTGGAAAGCCCACGTTCCGATGTAGACTCGGGACGGTCGCCTTCCTTCCGAGGCCTTCGCCCATTCGTCGAAAGCCATCAGGTCGTCGCCAGCCGTGTCGCGGTATAGCCCGGGTCCCACCGGTGCCCATGTCGTTGGGGGAACACCATACCCGGCGGGAGGAGTGAGCGCCAGCGTTCCGTCGTTCTGAGCGGACAGGCGCAGTTCTGTCATCAAGGATATGACCTTGTCAGCCGTGGTCATCGGGCTTCGGGTCATGCGGTACACACCGGACAGGTTTCGGGGATCGCCTGCGGATCCGGCATCCCCACGGACATTCGGATCCCCGGTCAAACCCGCAGAACCTTCCTCCTTGGGCCTGGGAAAGAACGTATCGAATAGTCCCTTTATTAGCTCATCGTTGAGACGCGCGGCTCCTGCCCCATTGCCTGACACGAACAGCCCGAAATCTTCCTCGGGCGCGAGCAGAAGCTGAGTGGAGAACTGCCATATGTCCCCGCCGTGAAAAACCACCCGGCGACCGTTCCGCTGACCCATCAACCAGGCATACCCGATTCCCGGCACAGCGGGGTTGTTCGTGAACTGCTGGGACTGCATCGCGTCCACCTGTTCCGCGCCGAGCACGCGCACACTATCAAGCTCCCCGCCAGCCAGATTGGCCATGATGAACCTGGCCATGTCAGCGGCGGTAGTCATCAACATCCCAGCCGGAATCAGATTGATGTGCACATATGGCACCTTCACGTACTTGCCTCTGCGCCACTGGTAGCTCGACGAAAGCTGCTCCTGCATGGAGGGCGTCAGCTCGAAGCTACTGTGCACCATCCCCAGCAGAGCGAGGATATGCTCCTGAACATAATGGACAAACGGAGTTCCACTCGCGCATTCCACCACATACCCGGCAAGTGTCATCCCGTGGTTGCTGTACTGAGCCAGCTCTCCCGGAGGCCGCACACGCGGCGGAAGCTCAGCAGCGAGGTACTCTCCCAGCTCCGGATAGACGTCCGATCCAAACTCCGACATCCCTAGATTCCGTTCATCGAAGCCCGCAGTGTGAGTCAGAAGATGGCGCAACGTGATCCGCTCGCGGTAGGTGTCGGGGATCTCGAACCCCCTGATGTACGTGTTGACATCCTCGTCCAGGTCAACAACGCCCCTCCCCACAAGCTGCATTACGGCCATCCCGGTAAGAATCTTCGAGACGGAACCGGCGCGGAACACGGTCGTTTCGGGATCGACCCGGCGCGCGGTCTCGATGTCGGAGTATCCGAATCCGCGCATGGTCAGGATCTCCCCGTCCTTGACAGCAACGAAGGTGACGCCGGGGACGTGCAGACGGTCCATGGCGGATGGCATGAACTCATCGAGAAACCGGTCCACCGCCTCGCGCGTGAGGGCTGGGGCCGGCGTGGACTCCGGACTCGCAATCGCTACGGACGCACCCAGAGATAGCACAGCCACTAGCACAAAGGCGGCAACGAGTGAATACGGAGTCCTCCCCATATGTGAACCTCCCAGTGACAGGTTGATCGACAGTCATGCGGTTTTAGCATTCTCCCGGGACGCGGCCCGAGCACTCCAACTCGGTTTTTCCCGCGACTCCATGAACCTTCTCATCTTTTCAACTCCGGCGATACATGTCCTGCCTGCATAATAGGCCATGGCATCCAAATTCACCCGTGGCCCTGCCATCGCCAACACTGTTACGCATCCGAGCGGGCGGAGGCCGGATGGGAGCCTCCATATGGCTCCCAGGCCGACGCCCGCCCATGCTGGTATGGGCCGAAGGCAAACCCGCCCTCCTCAGCCCTCAGCCCTCGGTGACCGACTCGGCATGAACTTCGTCGGGTCAGTCCCAACTAATGGTTGACACCGCTTGGGATACATGCCAAGATATGGGTATCACCGATGCCCGCCGAAAGGAGGCCTTCCCATGCCAGCCTCGCCACTCCGGCACCCGTTTCCCCTTGGGCCCAGTCCCGGCCTGTCCGACGTCCGTCTTTGCGCAATCCCCTTTCCCACTCAAGACTCTGATCTCATCCCCGCGCCGTTCTGCGAAGGCCATGTTGAGGTGAGCCTCTCTGACATTCGCGACCTCTCAAAGCCCGAAGGGCAGGTCTGTCCCAGGTGCGAAAGCAGGGAGATCGTCAGGTACGGAAAGCCCCGGGGCATACAGAAGTACAAGTGCAAACGCTGCCGGACATACTTCACCGACCTCACCGGAATGGTCATGCACCGAACCCGGCTGCGGAGGAAGTGGCTCCAGTACCTCGCGCTGATGATGGAATGCCTCCCAGTGCGGGAGGCCGCAAGGCGCTTAGGCATCTCCAAGAACACCGCGTTCGCCTGGAGACACAAAGTCATCTCCAGGCTCGCCGAGGCTTGTGCTCGGACTACGCTCTCCGGCATCGTCGAGATGCACCAGATTCTCATGCTGAAGTGCCACAAGGGCTCCCCGGAGGAGGCCCGCCGTGCCCGCCCAATGGGCCACAAGCCGGAATCACGCCGGATGCCGGTTTTCAGCCCCCGCTCGGAGAGGGTCTATGTCCTCTTCGCCCTCGACCGGTTCGGAAACGTCGCAGCAGAGCTCGCGCCGGGCGAATCCCGGGTCGGGTTCGACGAGATCACGCGGGACCAGATCGCGCCCGGGGCTCGAATCTGTGTGAAGCGCGGAATCGGGCACTGGCCCCGTCCCGGAGCGCGGAGCCTGGGGCTGACGTGGACAACGTCGGCGCGGGCCAGGGGCTTCCGCGAAGACGCGGTGAGCGCCGACCCTATGCACCATCAGAGAAACGCAACACGCCTTGCGGTGCAGTTCCGCGACTGGTTGAGGAGGTTCCGGGGAGTGGCGACGAAGTACCTGCTCCGATACGTCGCTTGGTTCTGGGAAGTATCGGCCTCCGCCGGGCTTGTGGTGCCCCTTGCGGCAAGGAGGCTGCTCCTGGCCACCTTGGGCTGCGCAGGGATCTGCAGAAGCGCGGGGTCGCAGGGGTTCGTCAGCTCAAGTGGTCTCTAGCAGGGCGGAGCCTACGATGAGCCGTCGGAGCTCGTCAACCGCGAACTGGGACACGTGCTATTACTCGGCTACCCATAGGGGGACCTCACTGCAGACCCCCTCCCCGTCGCTCCCCCTCCCAGCGCCCCGGCCGCCAGAATCCCGAGACTCAAGATCAGGCCTGCCAGCGCGCGCCCGCGCGAGTATTCCCGGGTAGTATAGACCCGCCCCTCCCCCAGGGAAGGGAGGGGAACCGGGTCGACAGGTATGCCGTTTCTCAGAGCGAGGCCGCGCACGTCCAGAAGATGTATCACGGGAATCCCCGCCGCGGCAAACTCGAACACGAGCCCTCTCTCGGGGCCGGCCGCCAGGAGCGGCGGTCGCATGACCAGACCGTTTGGGAACTCGAGCGACGCGAGGGTGTTTCCATAGTTCGCGCTCGCACCCCCGACGTTCACGAAGCACATGATGGGCCGGCCTCGGCTGTGCTCCTCATAAACCTCAAGTCTCTTCCGGATGCTGGCGGCGATGGAATCCTCCCGTATCACCGGGACCCCCGCCCGCTCCGCGATGGCCTCCATCACCTCCGTCCCGTCCTCGAACAGCACCCCTGCGCCCTCATCACCTTCGCCGCCCAGCGAGACTGCCGTGAGCGTGTAAGGGATCACCCCGGCCTCTCGAGCCGCCTCGAGCATGTCGATGAAAGTGAACTCCGGAATGGTCGCGCCGTACATGGACGCCCCGACGGAGTAGATGATGATCGGTTCGAGGTCCAGGGCTCTCGCGGCGGAGAGAGTGGCCAAGATGAGCGATGGGAATGAGCCGCTGGCCCCGACAGCTACAACGTCCCCGGGTCCGAGCCCGGCTTCCTTGAAGTACCGGACGATGAGCGCCGCGAAGTCGGGGTTCGTCGCGGTCCGCTTGGCCTCCAGGATCCCAACGGATGTGGTGATGGACGTGAACTCCTCGCCGATCAGGCCCGTCTCGTTCGGGTCCAGGTTGCGGTCTATGGGGATGCCCGACGCCAACCGGCTGGCCTTTATGGCCGTGGTCGCCTCCTGCATGATCTCGGCGGCGCGAAGCTGCTCCGCGTAATACTCGCGCTCCCCGGTTCCGGTCCCCAGGCCGGACGCGACGAATCCCCCGACCGCGGTAGCAGCCGCAAGCACCAGCACCGCAAGGTTCACTCTGCCCCGGGAGAAGCCCCATCCTGACACGGTCCTCACCTCACCAGTATCAGGACCAGGCGCACCGCGGCAGAGATCAGCAACACAGCCGCAAACGTCCTGGCCACGCCCTGTCTTGCCATGTCGTTGGCTATGAGGCCAGGGATGATGTACCCTATCACTCTGAGTTCCTGGCCCGCGGATGGGACCCGCCCTCCGAACCGGAGCGCAAACCACCCGAGCCAGAATCCCACCAGGACCATAGCCATGAATCGCCGCCGGCCGTACATGATGACGAAGCTGGACAAGGCCCAGACGATGACGTAGGTCAATAGGGCTACTCCGAATGTGAACGCAACCCTGACAGGCTGATCTAGATACAAGGCCAGGTAACCTGGGACGACCAGTCCGCCTGCGTAGAGGCCAGTCAATTCAGTGAACAGGAAGCTTGCTATGAGCCCGATTCCCACAGATAGCGTGATGGTCAAAGGGGTTCACCGTTCCGTTCAAAGTAGTCTGCGATAACTTGTCCCATCGTCTTGGTGTTGCCCAGGCCGAGCAAGAAGGCGCCTCCCGGCAGGCGCTGCTCGATCTCCGAAAGAATCTGCTCCGGGTCGCGCACAGCAGTCAGGTCGCAGATGACATCATCCGCGAGCCCCGCAGCATTGAGGCAGCGCGAGGCAACCCGGCCTGCCTGCCCAGTGAGGAACACCCGCACAGGCCGGATTTCCTCCGCGATGAGGGGCGCCAATTCCCCTATCCTGGGAAGCCTGTCCCCGCGGTTGTTCATGACCACGGCCACCGGGCGTGCCCTCTCCCCTACCAGGCCCCTCTCTCGAAGCAGCTTCCATATGGCAGAATTGGAGGCTCGATCGTTCGCAGCGAAGGCTGCCGCCAGTACGTAGGCGCCGGTGGGGCGGGTTATGCGCCGAATGTGCATGACACCGGGGTCTCCCCGCGCCTCGAGCATCCCACCTAAGGCTACCTCCCGTGGAACCCCAGCGAGCTCGCACGCACAAACCGCGCACGCCACGTTCTCTCTGAAGCTTACGTACTCGAAGGCCCCGTTCACATCTTCGGGGATAGATGAAGGGTCTGCCCTGTGGACTGTGGCCCCGACTCGCCTGGCACAGGCCTCGATAACATCTAGGTGGTCGGTCTCGGCAGTGACCAGGTGCCCCCTCCGGGGGACGGTCAGGGCCAGGGCACGTGCCACGTCCGATACTGTGGGGCCCATCACGTCAAGATGGTCCTCGCGGACATTGGTTATCACGCCTATCGTGGACCGGACTATCCGGTGCTCCGAAACCCACTGATTCTCAGGCTCGAGGGCCATGCATTCCAGAACGAGTGCGTCGGCCCCACGTCTTGAGGCGAAGGCCGCCACCCGGATCTGCTCGGAGATGTTGGCCCGGCCCCGCCGTCTGACCGGCATCTCCGACCCATCCTCCAGGATGATGTTGGGCGCGGTGCCTGTGGTCTTTGCGATGACACGGTGGCCACCCGCGCGCAGACCCGCGGCTATCAGCCGGGTCACAGTGGATTTGCCCCGGGTCCCGTTCACATGGATACGTATGGGGATGCGCCGGATCCTCATGGAGTGGACGGTGCTCTCAACGAGCCCGAAAAGAAGCACACCAGCACAGAGAAGAGCAAAGGGCAACATGCAAACCCTCCCGCGCAGCCTTTCGATATCGGCCCGTGGTATCCTTCCGGCCTCAGAAAATGGATGAAAACGAAGCCCACCGTCAGAACGGTAACTGGCATGTGTTGGTATACCAATGGTATGCCTCCTTCCCAGTGTAGGAGAAGGAAATACGCTGAGGTCGTCGAAGTTCACACGTGTGGTCGCCCCGCTTAGGTCGGGACATCCTGGATGCGGATATGTCTCAATAATCCAAACATCTATGAAAGGAGAGGTAGTCCTTGCGGAAAGCACTACTTGCCTCAATGGCCCTGTTATTGGTAATAATAGCACATGTCGGTATCGGTACGGCCGCCGTCACCGGCGATCCGCCGGTGAAAGGCGGGCTCCCACTTCTCATCACCAACGCGGGCCAGGGCCCTGGCGGCAAGATGGCGAGGTTGCTCGTTACCCAGTCCAAGGCGATCGATCCTGCGGATTTCGACTACAACGCCGAACCCTGGGAAGAGGACCTGCGCGCGCGGCCTTATAAGACCCTCATGGTAGTCATCGGATCTACGGCCAAGGGACTGGGGGCATCCGGGATCACCATTGATCAGGAGATCGCTCGCCTCAACAGGATGATAGCAGAGGCCAAGCGGCTCAACATGCAGATAGTGGCGGTCCTGCTCGAAGGGAAGATCCGGCGCGGGCAGCCTGGTGGGGCTGATGAGAGAAGCATCGACGCCATAATCCCCCATGCGCACTATCTCGTCGTCAAGAAGGATGGCAACGCCGACAACAAATTCACCATCATGGCCAACAAGAACAAGGTTCCGCTCACCTTCATAGACAACGAGATCGACTTCACTCAAGTCGTGAAGGCAATGTACGCCAAGTAGGTCCCGTTCCACGCCCGCGCGTGCGATGATAGGGGGATGAGCATGTACCTGCAAACCACTTACACACTTGTGGCAATGGCCGCAGTCTTTGCGTTGGCAAGCTGGAAACTACGCTCTCCAGAGATCTCCATGGTCATAACGGCTGTAGTCGGGGCGATCGTGGGCGGGTTCGGGTTCCCCGTGCGCCTACTCGTGGAGGGGACATTCACCTACCTCGACTTGGCACTTCTGTTCCTCACGGCATCCATCTTCATGAGGTTCTATTCCGAGATAGGCGCGATGAACGCGCTGGTTCGGATGTTCGTGAGCAGGTTCTACGAAAGGAAATGGGTCCTCCTGTTGCTGCTTGCGGTCGTCATGCTGATCCCGGGCGCACTCACTGGGGCGGGAAGTGTCTCCATCCTCGTGGTAGGAGGGCTCGTCAGCACGGTTCTGGCGTTCCTCGGATTTCCCCCTGAGCGGAGAGCTGCGTTCGTGTTCATGCTGGCAATTCTTTCAGCCGCAGCCCCGCCCATAAACCTGTGGGCAATGCTGATGGCTGCCGGAGCGAACATGCCTTACGTCGGGTTCGACTTGGTCCTTCTGGTCCCGGTTCTCGTCGTCGCGGTCTTCACCGTCTTCTACCTTGGCCGGGGAACGACTCCCAAACCCAAGCGGGAAGTGCTGGACTCGTTGCCGCCAACCCCGGAGGGGATGAACTGGTTCAGAATCGCTGTGCCTCTCGTGACCCTCATTGCCCTGATCCTGGTGACTAAGTACGCCGCGTTCCACGTGCCAGTGATCGGGCTTCCGCTCACCTTCGTTCTGTGCACCGCGGTCACCATGGCCCTGGATCCCAACCCCAGGGGCATCAAGAGGTGGTTCGAGGTCTTGACCAAGACTGTGGAGCAGGTATTCCCGCTCGTGGCCACCTTGATCAGTGTGGGGGTACTAGTGAACATCCTTGCAGGGACCGGCGTCAGAGGACTCATCGCAATCACTTTCGTGACTCTCCCGATTCTCTGGATCTACCTGACCGCCCTGTTCTTCTGCCCTCTGTCCCAGGGATCATTGAGCTACGGCAGTGCGGTCATCCTAGGGACTCCTCTGATCTTCAGGTTCAACGCGATCGGGGCCAACGTCACCGTCGTCGCAGCAGCCTTGAGCCTCATGTTCCCGCTCGGTGACTGCCTGCCGCCATCGCGAATCGTGGGGAGAATCACCATCGACACCGTGGGGTACAAGGGAAGCTACACTTCCTTCCTCAGGGCGATTCTTGTCCCTTGGCTGTTCCTCGCGGCAGTCGCGCTGATCATGTTCATCTTCCCGAACAAATTGGCATTCCTGGTGAAGTGATACGGGGGAGGGATTCGAATTGATATTGCTGCAGGAGCTGATCCATCAGTTCTACTTCATAATGACTGGGTTCTTCGCGCTGCTCCTGATAAGGGCGCTCTTTCGGAGAGAGACACGCAAGAGTCTTCTCTACGACATCGTGTACGCCTACACGATAATCCCGTTCCTCCTCAGAGCGCTTCACGTCAAGTAGGGGAGATGTGGCCATGGCGAAGTCAAACGGAAACGAAGTGCTTCGGAAGCTGATCCTTCTGGCCCTCGCGCTCGTGCTTGCTTTCCTGGGAGGTCGCGAGTTCAGGACGCTTCGAAACTACAAAGAGACAGTCGTGGTATCTGAGGGGTTCACCGAAACGTTCATGCTATCCGAGTACCTGCCGAGCCTCCGCGGCACTTGGGGGGACACACCGGTATACCTGTTCGATTCAGGGGTCCCTGGAGGTTCGATGCTGGTCCTGGGGGGGACACACCCGTATGAACCTGCAACTACCCTGGCGACTTATGTGATGATGGAGAACATGCAGGTTGAAAAGGGCAAGGTCTATGTAATCCCCCACGCGAACATGAGTGCCTCCACTCAGGGGATCCTGGGCAACGCGTACCCTCAGTTCTACCACATCGAGACCCCATGGGGTGTGAAGAAGTTCCGGATAGGCGACAGGGAGACCGCTCCTCTCGACCAGTGGCCGGACCCGTTCACTTACGTGCACTATCCCTCCGGGCAGAACCTTGCGTATCAGGACCTTCGGAACTTGAACCGGACTTTCCCAGGCCGGCCAAATGGGAGCCTGACAGAGCGGATAGCCTACGGAATCATGGAGTTGATCCGCAAGGAGAACATCGACCTCACAATAGACCTGCATGAAGCATCGCTGATGTACCCCGTGGTCAGCACGTTCGTGGCGCACGACAGGTCCGCGGACATCTGCATGATGGCGGCGATGATGCTCTCGGCACAGGAGTTTCCGATGAAGTGCGAGGCCTCCCCGAAGAACCTGCGTGGCCTCACCCATCGCGAAGTCGGGGACTTCAGCGACACCTTGGCTGTCCTGATGGAGACGCCTGAGCCGTTCATCGATCGAGTCGTGGGAAGGATGACGGAGGACCTCATGCTCACGGGCAAAGACGAATTCCTCCAGACCGCAGCCGAGAAAGGGCTGCTGTACGCTGACTACGATATAAGCGACCCACCCACCATGGACTACCGAGTCGGACGCCATTTGTCAGGTACTCTGGAGACAGTCCGGCAGATGAACGCGTTCTTCCCTGAGAAGGAACTCCTGGTGAGCTTCCCGTCATACGGAGACGTGATGGAGAAGGGCACCGGGTACTTCCTGTATGATCCCGCCTCGGCTGACCCCTCACGGGTCTTCCTGAACTGACCCAAGGACAGTCGAGATTCCGGGGGCGATGGGAGGTGTCATCAACAAGCTGTAGGGGCTTGCTGGGAACTGATTGCAGTTGCAAAAGATCACTTCAAGACTGATGGAGCCAAATTCCGAACAAGGAGTGTTGACAGTATGAGATCACGCAAGATCTCCTTGGCCCTTGCGCTCGTGGCAGTCGCGATGCTGGTATTCGGGTCTGTGGCCCATGCCTGCACCATCGTGGCAGTAGGAAAAGATGCCACAACCGACGGGTCCACGATGATCACACACAACGATGACTCCAGTGTCGCTGACTACCGACTCTGGATCATCCCCGAGCAGGATTGGCCGGAGGGATCCACCAGGGACATTGTCGTGGATGGGCACAACTACACTGGCGGCACCGTCGTCGGAACCATGCCCCAGGTGCCTCATACTTACCGGTACTTCCATTCCCGCTACTCGTTCATGAACGAGAAAGGCGTGGCCATGGGCGAGTCCACTTTCAGCTACGACCGGAACACCCCCCGCGAGCAAGAGATCTACAACACCATGGTCAAGAACAGCCCTGGCGTGATTGACTGCTGGCTCGCTCAGGACATCGCCCTCGAGCGGGCGTCGACCGCCCGCGAGGCGGTACGGATCATGGGCGACCTGGTGGAGCAGTACGGCTGGCTCGGTCCTGGTGAGACCATGGACATCACCGATGGTGAAGAAGTCTGGGTGGCGGAGTTCTACGGCCACGGCGTCTGGGCGGCCGTCAGGATCCCTGACGACCACTTCTTCGTGGCCGCGAACCGCGCCCGCATAGGCGAAATCGATCTCAACGACAAAGAGAACGTAATGGCTTCCCCGGACATCGTGTCCTTCGCGGTAGAGAAGGGCTGGTACGACCCGAACTCCGGCAAGCCTTTCGTCGTCTACGAGAACTACGCGCCCTGCGAGTCTCTGTACGCGAGCCGCCGCGAGTGGCGCGCGTTCGACCTCGTGGCTCCGTCCCTCGGGCTCAGCCCGCATGACTACAGGTTCCCGCTTTCGGTCAAGCCTGAGCGGAAGCTGTCCGTCCAGGACATCTGGGACATCAAGGCCGACTACTATGCGGGCACCGAGTACGACCTTTCCAAAGGCCCCGCAGCCGGACCTTGGGGATCCCCGCTCCGATACCCGAACTCTGACCCCCGCGGCGGCGCCTACGAGCGGAGCATCAACATGCACCGCACTTGCTACCTCCACATCGGCCAGGTGAAGAGCTGGCTTCCTGACCCGATCAAAGGGATAAGCTGGTACGGTTACGGCGCCCCTGACACCACCTACCTGACGCCGCTCTGGCCTGCCATGAAGGAACTCCCGAAGTTCTATCAGGTCGGCACGAGGTACGAGGAGTTCAGGAGAGACTCCGGATGGTGGGTCAACACCTACGTGCAGGAGATCGCGCACATGAGGTACCAGGCTGCGGTCAAGGACATCCACGCCTTCCGCAACCCCAGGATGGAGATGCTCTATCAGGTGACTCCGAAGGTCCAGGAGATCGCGGCAGAACTCTACAAGACCGATCCCGAGGCCGCGCTCAGCCTGATCCACGAGTTCGCATACACCAACGCCGTCGCCTGGCATGAGGACTGGAAGCTCCTCGGCGACAGGCTGCTCGGCAAGTACGCCTTCGGGTCCATAAACATGAAGGCCACGCCGTTCCCGCAGTGGTGGAACGACCTCATCGAGTTCAAACCGCTTGAAAGGTAAGGGCGTAGACGAACCAGAAGGGAACCAGGAAGGGTGACGCCGGGAGAAGTGCCTGGCGTCACCCTCTTGCCTTTTGTTCCTTTCGGGATTCCAAGCTCCGTTGATCCCTCCGATGCGCGCGAGTCAGAACATACTCCGGCTCTCGTCAATTCCGGAACGCCCGCAGAACGAGATTCAAGAGAGGAATGACTTCCGAAGGCAGACTCATTGCTGGGTCAGCCTCCTTTGTGCCAGCACCCTTCCTGTGATCTCCCCCACGTTCCCCGAACCGGTCAGGATCATCGCCCGGACCAGCTCGGAACGGATGGCCTGAAGGGTCAAGGCGACGCCTTCAGCCCGCGCCCCTACCGCCCCGAGGGCAAGGGGCCTGCCCACGAGGACGGCATCTGCGCCAAGCGCCAAGTACTTGAGCACGTCTATGCCGCGCCGGACCCCCCCATCGGCCAGTACCGCAATCTTGCCGCCGACCACCCGGACGATCTCTGGGAGCACCCATGCAACTCCTGGTGTATGGTCCAGTGCTCTGCCCCCGTGGTTGGATACGACGATCGCAGCCGCGCCGGCCCTGACCGCTATCTCGGCATCGCTCGGGGTCATGATACCTTTGAGTATCACTGGAAGCTTGGTGCTGGCCGTGATCTCGAGAAGATCATCGAGAGGCTTCGGCCCTACCGGCGCCCCTGCGAGCACCATGTTGAGAAACCCCGCAGCATCAACATCGATCCCAACTGCCATAACCCCGTGGTCCTCGGCTACTCGGATTTTCTCGATGATCGTCTTGTTTGGCAAGGGTTTGATGATGGGGATACCCTGGCCACCCGCAGCCTTTATGGCCTCAAGGCCGATTTTGAGGACCGCCATGTCCGGGCCGTCGCCGGTCATCGAAACCGTCCCCTCGCGGACACACCCTTCCACCATAGACCCGGCGAGGTCTGCCTCTGTCAAGACCGATCCGTAGTTCAGGGCGGCACCCGCAACCGCAGCACCTAGCACAGGCATAGAGAGGTCCCGTCCGAACAGACTCGCCCGGGTGTCGGGTCTGAACCGGTCATGTAATACCCTCATGTTGACCTTGACCGCGGCGAGGGCACGTACGTTGTCAATGAATGAGGAACCAGTCTCCACCCCCCCGACACCAGGCACTCTCCCTGCACATGCCCGTCCGTCACACACCGGGCAGACGTTGCATATTCCCTTGAGTCTCTCTCGGGCCCTTGCCCGAACTTCATCGAGTGTCAAAGGCATCCTGAGTCACCCTTCCCTAAGGACTTGCTGTTGCCGGATTTTCGCCACTCGTCTAGAGACTCCCTCCTTCTATTGACTTCCCTACTGGGCGCGGGTAAGATTTCCGTGTGTTAAGATCTCTGACCATGGAGGGACATCTTTGTGCCTCGAACAATCGATGAACTACTGACCCGCACCGTGCATCTAGGTGGCTCCGACCTCCACATCGCAGCAGGTTTCGTCCCGTGCGCACGAGTGGGCAGAATACTCAAACCCATAGATTCAAGCCCGGTATCGCCCGATGAGGCACGCTCGCTGGTTGAATCGATGATGGATCCAGAGCGGTTCAGGGAGTTCTGCCAGAGGCTCGAGGCAGAGTTCGCCCACACGGTTCCCGGCATAGGACGGTTCAGAGTGAATTGCTTCTTCCAGCGCGGGTCAGCGGGGTGCGTGTGCAGGTACATCCCCGAGCATGTTCCCGGATTTGAGGAACTCGGGCTGCCGGCACAAACCCTCAAGCAGATCTGTGCACTCCCCCGGGGTTTGGTCCTGGTCACCGGACCCACTGGGTGCGGGAAATCCACTACGCTCGCATCGATGATAGCCTACATAAACGACAATTACACCTATCATGTGATGGCCATAGAAGACCCTGTCGAATACGTCCACACCAATAGAAAATCCATCGTCAACCAGCGAGAAGTGGGCATCGACACCTTGAACTTCACTTCCGCGCTCCGTCACGTCCTTCGACAGAACCCGGACGTGATTCTAATAGGTGAGCTGCGTGATCTTGAAACCATATCAATCGCGGTCACCGCGGCTGAGACCGGACACCTCGTGTTCGGTACACTCCACACATATGACGCCCCGTCATCGGTCGACAGGATAGTGGATGTGTTTCCAGAACATCAGCAGCGGCAGATCAGAGTGCAGCTGGCTTCGTCGTTACAGGCGATCATCTCACAGCAACTCATCCCCCGTGTTGGCGGGGACGGTGTCGTACCCGCAGTCGAGATCCTTCTCGCCACCCCCGCAGTCAGAAACCTCATTCGGGAGAACAAGGCCTTCCAGCTTTACTCCGTCATTCAGTCCAACATGAGGATCGGCATGCGCACCATGAACCAGGCCCTGGCAGAGCTGTGCCGCCTGGGCCAGGTATCCGTGGACGAGGCCCTCACCAGATGCACCGATCCCGAGGAGTTCAAGTCTCTGGTGGCTTGCATTTGACGCTTGCCACAACCCACCCTCGGCAGGTCAGAGGAAAAACCTGTGCGAATTGATGGTGTACCAAGAAGGAGTTGGCATATTCCATGTGTAATGCTACTTCAACTATTGGCCTGACCAATGAACCGATGTGAACATCAGGGCAGTTGCGCGCGTGACAGAGGCTGGGTGCGCCGCGTTTTGGGAGGTGACGAATGGGGGAGAGGACGTCTTCGTATTCCCTTCGTGGATTGTCGTGGAGGAAACCCCGGTAATCTGAAAGGAGGGTCAAGTTGTGTCTTTGCCAGTCGGTCTTCTGGCCGTGATCGCGCTGGTCCCAATCCTGGTAGCTTTGGTGCTCATGACCGTCATGATGTGGCCTGGAAAGAAAGCCATGCCCATCGCCTGGCTGGTAACGGTAATCTTGGCTGCAATTTTCTGGAGGATGCCTGCCCAGTGGCTTGCTGCCGCCTCCATAAACGGTGCGCTCGGCGCCGTGAACATCCTCATAATCGTATTTGGCGCCATTCTCGTCATGAACACTCTCCAAAACAGCGGCGCGATGAAGACAATTAGCGCGGGTTTCTACGGCATTTCCCCTGACCGTCGCGTTCAGGCGGTAATCGTTGGGTGGTTGTTCGGCGCACTGATCGAGGGCGCAGCCGGGTTTGGAACACCGGCCGCACTCGCAGGGCCTCTCATGGTCGGCTTGGGGTTTCCGCCCATGGCCGCGGCGATGGTCGCCCTGATCTTCAACTGCACCCCCGTATCCTTCGGCGCGGTGGGAACCCCAATTCTCGCAGGTGTCTCTTCGGCCTTACGTGGCATCGTCGAGGCAGACCTGCCAGTGGGACTCGCATTCTCCCAGTTCCTGCACGACGTGGGCGTCTACACGGCCTTGGTGCACGGCATCTGCGGGACCTTCCTGCCGGTCCTGGGGATTGGAATGATGACTAAGTTCTTCGGTGAGAAGAAGAGCTTCCGGGAGGGCCTCGAGATCCTCCCGTTCGCGATCTTTGCCGGCCTCGCGTTCACCGTCCCATACTTCCTGATCGCCATGTTCATAAGCCCCGAACTCCCATCCCTGGCCGGGGCGGCGATCGGTCTAGTCATTGTGCTCTATGCCAGCTCCAAAGGGTTCCTTGTGCCCAAGCAGGCATGGGACTTCCCCGCCCGAAGCAAGTGGGAGTCCAACTGGGTAGGCACGCTCGAACCTGAGTCGAAGAGGGAGAAAGGCACCATGTCCATGTTCCTGGCGTGGCTGCCCTACCTCATGATCGTGGGCCTTCTGGTCATAACCAGAATCCCTGCGATCGGGCTCAAGCAGCTACTTACGTCTCCCAAGGTCACGATCAGCTGGGTCAATATTCTGGGCACCAACATCAAGTACTCCCTGCAGCCCCTGTATGTGCCGGGGATTATCCCATTCACCCTGGTCGGCCTGGTGACTTTCGTGATCCACAGCATGAAACCGGATGCTATCTCGAGGACTCTGCGCAAGACTTTCACTCAGATGGTCCCGGCCACTGTCACGCTCGTGTTCACAGTGGCTATGGTGGAGATCTTCAAAGCCTCGGGGACCCCCGCCAAGATCGACAGCATGCTGATTGTGATGTCTAAGGCCGCGGCCGATCTGGTTGGCAGGGCATGGCCCCTGTTCGCGCCTTTCGTGGGGATCCTCGGTGCGTTCATCGCGGGGTCCAACACTGTGTCGAACATTCTCTTCACCGGGTTCCAGTATGGTGTCGCCAAAGAGCTGGCGATATCCCGGTACATCATCATCGCCCTTCAGGTCCTCGGCGGCGCTGCGGGCAACATGATCTGCGTGCATAACGTGGTCGCAGCCTGCACAACGGTGGGCACCACGGCCATTGAGGGCGTGATTATCAGGAGAAACCTCGTGCCGTGTTTCGTCTACGGTGCGGCGGCGGGGATCATCGGGCTGCTCGCAGCCTACTTGATCGCTCCTGGCCTCTGGTGATACCCGGTTCATCTCCGGTGGCGGGCCACATGCGGACATCCGGCTGTGCTCGCAGGCGGGTGAGCGGGGTGCTAAGTACCCGCTCACCCGCGGCCCGACGCCTTTCCCCCGGGTCTCCCGGGCCTCCGCCCCTGGGGCAGACTCGATATCAAGAAGCGAGGGGGACGAAAACATGTGTGCACTCCCCGCAGACGTTCTGCTCGACCGCGTCACATCCATCGTGCCGCGTGAACATGTGCTGGCCAAGTTCGCTGACAGGCTCTGCTACTCTTACGATTCCACCAATATCGAACACATGCCGGATGTTGTGGTCCGGCCCGGTTCAGCCGGGGAGATCTCAGAGGTGCTCAAGCTCGCCAACGCCACGGGGACCCCTGTGTTCCCCAGAGGGGCCGGTACCGGGCTCTCGGGGGGATCCGTCCCTATCACCGGTGGGATCGTGATGGATCTGACCAGGATGAACAGGATCCTCGACATCGATACCGCAAACCTGCTCGCAGTGGTGGAGCCGGGCGTCGTGACTCTGGACCTTTTCAACAAAGCGGCCTCCCTGGGGCTTCTCTACCCTCCCGATCCCGGATCCAACACTGTCTCCACGATAGGCGGGAACGTGGCGGAAAACGCCGGGGGATTGCGCGGCCTCAAGTACGGAGTCACCAAGGACTACATCATGGCCTTGGAGATCGTCTCTCCCGAGGGCGGGATCTGGCGGTCAGGGTCCAAGACTGTCAAGTGCGTAACCGGGTACGACCTCACGAAGCTCATGGTCGGGTCCGAGGGGACACTCGGAGTGTTCACCAGCATTACGTGCAAGCTCGTGCCCATGCCTGAACACAGTGTGGCCATGCTCGCCGTGTTCGACGACATCGACCTGGCCGCGGCCACGGTCGCCGCCATCATAAGGGCTGGTATCCTTCCATCTACTCTGGAGTTCCTGGACCGCGTAACGTGCAACGTCATCGAGGACTTCAAACCCTGCGGTCTTCCGCGCGATGCCGAGGCTGTGCTCCTGTTAGAGGCAGATGGCGTGCTCGAAGCCGCAACCAAGCAGGCAAAGAAGATGACCGACATCGCCAGCCTTGAAGGCGCCCGCGAAGTCATCGTCGCCAAGAACGAAGAAGAGAAGGCAAGGGTCTGGTCAGGCAGGCGTGCGGCCCTCGGAGCGCTCGCCCGGGTGAGGCCGACCACGATCCTGGAGGACGCGACTGTGCCCAGGAGCGAGATCCCGGCGATGGTGAGGGCGGTCCGTGAAATCGCATCGAAGTACAACCTCATGATAGGCACGTTCGGCCACGCAGGTGACGGGAACCTCCACCCCACCATACTGACGGATGAGCGTGACCGGGAGGAGATGCACAGAGTGGAGGCAGCCATTGATGAGCTGTTCAAGACGGCCCTGGCCCTGGGAGGCACGCTCTCGGGTGAGCACGGGATCGGGCTTGCCAAGGCGCCCTTCCTCCACATGGAAATGGGTGAGGTTGGCCTCGCCACTATGCGAAGGATCAAGCAGGCCTTGGACCCGAAGAACATACTCAACCCCGGAAAAATGGCGCTCGAACTCGGAGGTGACCCGAGGTGACGACGATGAGTCGTGACGAGTTGCTGGATAGACTGATGCCCTGCATGAAGTGCGGGCTGTGCCGGGCCTCCTGCCCTATCTTCACCGAGGTCGGGGTCGAGACGTCCGTCGCCCGTGGGAAAGTCCGGTTGATCAAAGGCCTTTTGAGGGGCGAGTTCTCCCCGGACGATGACATCGCGTCCCGCATATACCTTTGCCTCCTGTGCAAGCAGTGCACGACTACTTGCCCGAGCGGAGTTGAAGTCGACGATATCATCGCGGGGGGCCGCGAGTATCTGGTATCCCAGGGGTACGCGCCTGAGCCAATGCGCATCCTCTCTGCCGCCCTGACTGAAGCGAGGAACATCACCGGCGAGCCCCGGGCCAACCGGACTCTGTGGATGGATGACCTTGAAACCAGACCCAGGCAGGTGGAACCCGGCCACACGGCCGGGGTCGACATCATCTACTACACCGGCTGCGTCGCCGCTCTGTTCCCAACCGTCTGGGCAATACCACAGTCACTTGTCCAGCTCTTCCGGCGCGCCGGGCTCAACTTCGCGGTCCTTGGGGGGGAAGAGTGGTGTTGCGGGTACCCGATGATGGGCGGGGGCATCACCGCTGAGCTCAAGGATTTCGTCAGCCATAACGTCGGGGCGATCGAGGAGACAGGGGCACGCACTCTCGTAACTGGATGTCCGTCCTGCTATCATGCGTGGAAATACGACTATCCCAGGATCGTCGGGCGAGACCTCCCATTCGAGGTAGTTCACTCGTCCCAGCTCCTTGAAGGCCTTATCCAGCAGAGGGCGCTGGCCCTTGGCCCGGTTGATTCCACAGTCACTTATCACGACCCCTGCGATCTTGGGAGGAAGAGCGGCGTGTTCGACGCTCCCAGGAACATCATCAGAAGCATCCCGGAGCTACAATTCCTGGAGATGGCGAAGAGCCGGGACAACGCCATATGCTGCGGCGGAGGCGGAAATCTGGAGATGCTCTTCCCCGATACCACCGAAGCCGTGGCGAGCCGAAAAATATCTCAGATCCGGGAGGTCGGCGCATCCACCGTGGTATCATCCTGCCAGCAGTGTAAGAGAACGATCGCGGCAGCAGTCCGGCGCGAAAAGGCCCGGGTGCGCGTGCTCGATATCGCTGAACTCCTCCTGAAGTCGGTGCAGGCCGCTGAGTAAGCCAGTCCACTGTGGACATTGGAGGGACTTGCATGGAACGATCTGAAAGACTCGCAGAGAAGGTCAAGGCGGGCCTTCTCGATCGGGACTCCAGGCGCGGGCGACGGGTGGCCCTGGACGTCATCGTCCCCAAGCATATCGAGAAGGCCAAACAGTACCCGGCTCTCTCTCGCCGGCTCCGCGAGGTCAAGGCCTACTCCATCGCGAACCTCGACGCCCTCGTCGAACAGGCCATAGCCTCTCTTGAGGCCGTCGGGTGCAAGGTCTTCTATGCGAAGACCGGCGAGGAAGCCGTCGAGTACATCAAGACCGTGATACCCAGCGGGGTTGTGGTGAAATCCAAGAGTAACGCGGGCAAAGAGATCGGTCTCGTGGAGGCGCTCGAGGCGCGGGGAGTCACCGTGATCGAGACGGACCTTGGAGACCGCATTGTGCAACTCGCCGGCGCGCACCCCAGCCACTCACTGGTGCCCGCTCTGCACATTCCCATCGACAAGATTGCCCAGTTGTTCACGAAGGAGATGGGGTGCGAGGTTCTGCCGGACCTCGACCAAATCATTGCGGCCGCCCGCCGGGGCCTCCTCGACTACATGCTCCGGGCGGACTATGGCCTCTCAGGGGCGAACGCAATCGCGGCGGACTGCGGTGCCATCTTCCTCATCGAGAATGAGGGCAATATCCGGGCTGTTACGAACTTGCCACACACACACGTAGTCATAGCCGGCATCGAGAAGATCGTCCCGACGCCACAGGACGCTCTGACTGTGGTCCAGGCTGCCTCAGTCTATGGGCTTGGGCAGGACCTTGGGACTTATGTCTCGTGCATCTCAGGCCCAAGCCGCACCGGGGATGTGGAGTACAAGGTGGCTCTGGGCATGCACGGGCCTAAGGAAGTCCACGTGGTCCTCATGGACAACGGCCGCAGGCAGGCCATACGCGATGGGTACGGCGAGCTACTCTACTGCACGAACTGCGGGAGTTGCTTGAACTTCTGTCCGGTCTACGGGGCCATAGGGGAGCACTACGGACACAAATACCTGGGCGGCCGCGGTATCGCTTTCACCGCCTACCATGCAGGTCTCGGCACAGCACAAGATGAGGGGCTTTCGTTCTGTACCACGTGCGAGAGCTGCAAGCAGGTCTGCCCGGCCGGGATCGATGCACCGAGACTCGTGGCGAAGCTCAGGCGACACGCCTGTTCAAAAGGGGAAGGATTCAGCACCTACGACGAAATCAAGTCTACCGTGGACAGGTATGGGAACCCCTACGCCGAACAACGCGTTGGCTACAAGTACAGGAAGCCCAGGGCCGACGCTGTGGTGTTCGTCGGGTGTGTCGCGTCCTTTCGAGAGCGCGAGGCAGCGGAGGCGTCACTGGCCTTGCTGGATCGAGTGGGTGTGGACTTCACCACCATCGACGAGCACTGCTGCGGCGGGGTGTACGAGGACATCGGCCACGACCCGAACCCTGCGTTCGTCCGGGCAAACCACGATGCCATCGTGGCTGCAGGCGCCCATCGAATCGTGTTTCTCTGCCCAAGGTGTGAGCGGTTCTTCAAGGATACTCCGGCATTCAACGCGTTTGAGCTTCTGAACATCGCCGAACTCCTCGCGAAGATGGATCTACCTGTCACTACTTCGAAGAAAGTCACCTATCACGACCCGTGTCACCTCGGCCGCTCACAGGGTTGCTTCGACGCTCCACGGGAGGTCCTCAGAAGGATCACCCCGGACTTCGTCGAGCCCCTCCGCGCGGGCAAGTACAGCAGGTGTTGCGGGGCTGGGTCAGTGGTCCGCGGGGTCTATCCTCGTTTGTCGCTGGACATGTCCAGAACCAGAATCGCGGAGCTCGCGTCCGAAGAGCCTGACGTGATTCTGACCGAGTGCCCCGCGTGCCTGCATAACCTGAAGAATGCGAAGAAGAGCACGGACGAGTTTGAGATCTACAACATATCCGAGTTCATCGAGAAGCTCTTCTCTGAGAAGGGCTGATAGGAGGTTTCGTCTGTGAAGATTCGAGACTACGAGTTCCCTGATGACCTCTACTATGACCGGTACCACGGGTGGGCCAGGCTCGAGGGGAACAAGATCACAACCGGAATAACCGACTTCGCTCAGAAGCTCGCGGGGGAGATAGTCTACATCGCCCTGCCCGCGCGAAATCGCACCCTGGAGCGTGACAAACCATACGTCTCTTTGGAGTCCGGCAAGTGGGTCGGGCGTGTGAATTCGCCTGTGGCGGGCAAGGTTCTCCGGGTCAACACCGAGCTCGAGGACGACCCGGCGCCTCTCAACGACGACCCCTACGGTGAGGGATGGATCGCCGAGATCGAGATGGCGGAACCCGCGTCCACCGAGGCTTTCATGAGGACCGGCCCAGATCTGGAAGCCTTCATCCAGTCCGAGATCGACAGGATCGAGCAAGAGAAAGCGGAGCGGGAGAAATGATCTCGAAGGTGATTACGGAGGAGTCCATCGCGGTCGGACGGGCCGAGAGACTTGCGGCAGGCTTCGAAGACGGCCGCCGGCTGCTCGCTTGCATCCAGTGTGGCACGTGCACCGGCACCTGCCCTGCGTCCACCGGGATGGACATAACCCCGCGCCAAGTCTTCCGCATGGCTCAGCTGGGCATGATCGACGAGTTGATGGAGTCGCGCACCTTGTGGCAGTGCGCTACGTGTGCGTCATGCAAGGTGAAATGCCCAAGGGGAATCCCCCTGTCTGACCTCATGCTCGAACTCCGCCGAGAGTATGTGAGGCAGCGTGGCGCCCCAGAAGCGATGGGGAACCTCGCCAGGATGCTGGACGAAAGGCACAACCTGACGGGAGATCCACCTGACAACAGGCTCCTCTGGTCCCTGAACATGGATCCGGTTCCCGATGGCCTCGACAGGCGCAAGGGAGCCCAGGTTGTGTACTTCACTGGCTGCGTCGCCGGTCTGTTCCCCGCGGTATCGGGAATACCTCAATCCCTTGCAACGCTGCTCAGAGCGGCCAGGGTGGATTTCACGACCTTGGGCGGCGATGAATGGTGCTGCGGATTCCCCCTTTTCGGCGCGGGTGTGCCCGAGAGGGCCCAGGCCGCCGCCAGGCACAACGTCGACGAGATACGGAGGCTTGGCCCTTCGACCATGGTCACGTCCTGCCCATCGTGCTACCACACCTTCGTCCACAAGTACGAAAGCCTCATCGGAGAGAGCCTCGGCTTTCGGGTGGTCCATTCCACGGAGTTCCTCCGCGAGCTTGCCTCATCTGGCAGACTTCCTTTGGGGACAATCAATGAGGTCGTCACCTACCACGACCCTTGCGACCTCGGCAGGAAAAGCGGTATCTACGATGCGCCCAGGGATCTGATCAACATGGTGCCCGGCATGGAGTTCCGCGAAATGAGGTACGCCCGAGAGAACGCCAAGTGCTGTGGGGGCGGAGGCAATCTCGAGATGAACGACAAATCTATCTCTGAATCCATCGCGGAACAAAGGGTAGCCCAGGCTGCCGAGACCGGAGCCAGGATTCTCCTGTCCGCATGCCAGCAATGCAAGAGAACGCTCCAATCCGCGGCTAGGCGTGCGAGGACCAAGATCAAGGTGGTTGATCTCACCGAACTCCTCGTCCGCTCAGTTGAGGTGGGTCAAGCAGAATCGGGGGTAGGCGCGCCATGAAGAGGATCGGAGTGTACATCTGCCACTGCGGCACTAACATCGCTGGGGCTGTCGATTGCAGTAAGGTTTCGCGCTACGCTTCGGGTCTTCCCGGGGTTGTGGTCGCCCGCGACTACGTGTATACTTGCTCCGACCCGGGGCAAGAGATGATCAAGCAGGACATAGCTGGGCACAAGCTCGATCGCGTCGTGATTGGGGCGTGTTCCCCCAGGATGCACGAACCGACCTTCCGGAACACACTGGCCGAGGCGGGCCTTTCTCCGTTCCACCTGCAGATGGCCAACTTGAGGGAACACGTGTCCTGGGTGACCCACGACCGGGAAGAGGCCACGGCCAAGGCCATGGACCTCATCCGTGCGGCAGTTGCCCGAGTCACGCTCCATACAGACCTTGCGAGTCTCGAGGTCCCCATAACCAAACGCGCGTTGGTGGTTGGAGGGGGAATCGCGGGCATCCAGGCCGCGCTCGACATCGCCAATGCGGGTTACCACGTATACCTGGTAGAGCGTGAGCCAAGCATCGGCGGGCACATGGCCCAACTCGACAAGACCTTCCCCACACTTGACTGCTCCGCATGTATCCTCACACCCAAGATGGTGGACGTCTCCCGCCATCCCAACATCGATCTCCTGGCGTACAGCGAGGTTGTCGAGGTCGCAGGATACGTCGGGAACTTCCGGGTCCGTGTGAGGCACAAGCCCCGCTATGTAGATTCCTCCAAGTGCACGGGGTGTGGGGACTGCGTAGAGGCGTGCGTCATGAAGAAGAGGATCCCCTCTGAATTCGAGGCGGGGATGGGAGGCCGTAGCGCAGTCTACATCCCCTTCCCCCAGGCGGTTCCGCTCAAGGCGGTCGTGGATGGAACCCGATGCCTCTTCCTCACCAGGGGGAAGTGCACCAGGGCATGCGAGGAAGCATGTTCGCGCGGAGCGATCAGGTTCGACGACTCGGAGCGGGACTCAGAGCTCGAAGTGGGTGCTGTGGTGCTGGCCACAGGGTATGATCTGTTCGATGCGAGGACCAAGCCCCAGTACGGTTACGGCATCCTGAAGAACGTCATAGACGGCCTTCAGTTCGAACGCCTGGCGTGTGCTTCCGGCCCCACAGATGGCAAGATCGTGCTTGCCAACGGGTGTGAGCCGGAGGCCATAGCCTTCCTGCACTGTATAGGTTCTCGAGATGTCAACTCTAACCGGTACTGTTCGCGAGTGTGTTGCATGTACTCGATGAAGCAGGCACACCTGGCGCGAGACAAGACCAGGGCCCGGGTGTACGAGTTCTACATCGACATCCGAGCGGCGGGCAAAGGCTACGAGGAGTTCTATGAGAGAGTCCAGGAGGAAGGCGTGCACTTCATCCGGGGCAAAGCCGCCGAGGTCTCAGAGCGCGACGGCAAGCTGGTTGTCCGGGCAGAGGATACCACTTTGGGCCGGCCTGTCGAGATCGCGGTCGACATGGTGGTCCTGGGAGCTGGGCTTACTCCGCGGTCGGATGCGGCTGAAGTCGCCCAAACTTTCCACGTGACGAGAAGTCAGGACGGGTTCTTCGCCGAGGCCCACCCCAAACTCAGGCCGGTGGAGACCAACACCAGAGGCATCTTCCTCGCCGGGGCTTGCCAAGGACCCAAGGACATCCCCGAGTCCGTGGCCCAGGCGACAGCGGCGGCGGGTAAAGTCACCGCCCTCTTCGCGCAGGACTTCCTCAGGACTGAGGCGATGATCGCACAGGTGAACGAAGCGATGTGCTCCGGATGCCTCTGGTGCAAGCCGGTCTGCCCGTTCGGGGCCATCGAAGCGGTCACCATAACCGAGCGCTCCGGCCGCCGCACGGTCGAGCGCGAAGTAGCCCGGGTCAACCCCAGCCTGTGCCAAGGGTGCGGGGCATGCACCGCGGCATGCAGGACCGGGGCCATGTCACTCCTGGGATACACTGACAGGCAGGTCCTTGCGGAGGTGGATGCAATATGCCTTGGAACCCCCTCATAGTCGCTTTCTGCTGCAATTGGTGCAGTTACGCCGGAGCGGACCTCGCAGGCACATCAAGGCTTGCCTACCCCGCGACGGTCAGGATAATCCGGGTTCCGTGCTCCGGGCGAGTGAATCCCCAGTACATCGTGAGGGCATTTCAGCGTGGGGCTGACGCCGTCCTGGTAGCTGGCTGTCATCCCGGGGATTGCCACTATTCCACCGGCAACTACTTCACACGCCGCCGGTTCCTTCTCGCCCGGACGTTCCTGGAGTACCTGGGGGTAGAGCCAGAGAGATTCCAGGTCCGCTGGATCTCGGGGTCGGAGGGACCCAAATTCCAGGAGACCATCAAGGAGATCACACAGGCCGTCCGGGCACTCGGGCCCAATCGAAAGCTGAGGGATGAGTCGTGACCGATGCCACGTCACAGATCAGAGAGATTGCCAGAAACCTCCTCTCCGAAGGGCGAGTCCAGACGGTGCTGGGCTACGAAGAAGCGCCTTTGGGCCTTGGGCTCAGGCCGGCCTTCGTGCGGGAACCCAGTGGCACCGGCCGGCTGGTGTTCGACGCCCGCCCCACCCTGGGCCTGGCGAGGTACCTTCCAGGTGAGATCGCCTCAGCGCTCGCGCGGGCGGAGGATGGAGCGGCAGGGAGCGGTGGAACGACACGTGGTGCAACCGTGGCAGTGGTCGCTAAGGGGTGTGATGTCCGGGCGGTACTCCGCCTCGTCGCGGACAGGCGCATTCGCCGCGAGAACGTAATCCTCATAGGCGTCCCCTGCTCCGGCTCGATCGACGAAGAGCGTTTCCCGAGACTCATCGCCAAGTGTTCGGGATGCGACGCCCGCCTTCCGGAGGGATGCGACTTCACCATCGAGACCATGGCCGAACCCCGGCCGGCTGACCGTCACCGGCCGCTCAAGGTCGAGGATCTCGAAGGAATGACCGCCGACGAGCGTTACACCTTCTGGCAGAGGCAGTTTGCCAGGTGCATAAGGTGCTTCGCATGCCGGAGCGTCTGCCCGGCGTGCGGGTGCCGCGAGTGTGCCCTGGAATCAAGATCTCCAGTGTGGCTCGAGCGTGACGTCAATCCCTCCACGCAATCGATGTTCCACTTCATGCGCCTCATGCACACTGCTGGACGGTGCGTGGACTGCGGCGAATGTGAGCGCGTCTGCCCGGTGGGAATCCCCCTCACGCTTCTCACGAGAAAGCTAATGTCGGACATACGCACTCTCTTCGGAGTGGAACACCCTGAGACTCCCGGAGACAGCGAGCCTCTCGCGAGGTTCGGCCTCTCCGACCCGGAGGAGTTCATATGAGAGAGTTCGAGGGGAGGAACGGTCAACCCATGCGCAAATTGAACCAGGGGGACCTTCCACTGTTTCTCGCCGAGGTCGCACAGGAGCGGGAGGTATTCGCCCCCGAGAAAGAGGACGGCGCAGTGGTCTTCCTGAGATGGTCCCCTGGCGATCCCGTCTTCACGGATTACTTCAACACCGCTGTCTCCCCGAAGGGATTTGTCTTTCCTCAGTCTCAGAAGGTCCTCGACTTCGAGATGAAAAAGGGCTCGGAGTCCATCACGGCCGCTCCGCCACCGATTCCCCGGGCGGTCTTCGGTGCCAGGCCATGCGACCTCGCCGCACTTGAGCTGCTGGATTTGGTGTTCCTCTCTGGCGAGTACCGCGACGACTCCTACGCCCGAGAGCGGGAGAGCGTCCTTTGGATCGGGCTTGCATGCGTCGAGCCCGGAGAATCGTGCTTCTGCAACGTGTTCGGCATCACCCCCGGATCGTCAAAAGGTGCAGATATCATGCTCTACCCCATTCCTCCAGCCTGGGGCGGCGGTTTCGCGGTCGAGGGACTGACGGCACTGGGCGAGGAGTTGTTGGCGACCAAAGCGAATTTGTTCGTGACCCTGCCTGATCCTGATGGGGCCGCCGTTGTGGCGGAGTATACCGGACGGATGACTTCCCTCGCGCGCCACCTCGACCTCGGGAACCTCCCGGAGTCGCTGCCCACACGGTTCAACGACCCATACTGGGCACGCTCATCCGAAAGGTGTCTGGAATGCGGCCTGTGCACTTACACATGCCCCACCTGCCACTGTTTCGGGGTGTCGGACATTCCGAGAGGGACGGCTGGGCGACGGGTGCGGTCCTGGGACTCATGCATGTTCTCGGAATTCCTGTTGATGGCGGGGGGACATAACCCGAGGCCCACTCGGGCGGAGAGGGTGAGACAGAGGTTCATGCACAAGCTCGCCTATGCTCCTGAGAGGTACGGCCGCGCCTTCTGCGTGGGGTGCGGCAGATGTGTCGCCATGTGTCCGGCCGGGCTCTCCATGGCCACGGTTCTTCACGAGATCGGGGGAGTTCGCTGTGAGTGAGAGACTACTGCTGCCGTCCCTTGCCACCGTCACGTCGGTCCGCCCGGAGACCTTGTCCGGGGATGTGAGGACGTTCCAGGTTGAGTTCGATGACCCGGCGGACGCTGCTCGGTTCACCTACCTTCCAGGCCAATGTGCCATGGTCTCGGTGTTCGGAGTTGGGGAATGCATGATCTCCATCGCATCCTCCCCTACACGACTGGGGCCGCTGGAATTCGCCGTCAAGAAGGTAGGCATGGTCACTGAGGCCATTCACGAGCTCGAACCTGGCGCAAACCTGGGAGTGCGCGGCCCCTACGGCAACTGTTTCCCAGCTCACAACTGGCTCGGCCAGAACCTGCTGTTCGTCGCTGGCGGCATCGGCCTTGCACCTCTTCGGTCACTTGTCAACTACTGCCTTGACAAACGGGAAGACTATGGGACAATTGACCTTGTATACGGCGCAAGAACCCCGGGGGACCTCTGCTTTCGCGATGAACTCCAAGAAGTCTGGTCAAAGGCTCCCGACACCCGCGTCAACCTGACCGTGGATCGAGGAGACGATACCTGGGCGGGCCCGGTCGGTTTTGTTCCCGCTTTTCTCGAGAGCCTCGCACCTGACCCATCGGGAAGGATCGCTGTCACCTGCGGGCCTCCCATCATGATCAAGCTGGTCCTGGAGTCCCTGACCCGCCTCGGGTTCCCGCCGGAACGGATCATCACGACGCTCGAGATGAAGATGCAGTGTGGCGTGGGCAAATGCGGGCGGTGCAATGTCGGGGCGAAGTACGTGTGCGTGGACGGCCCAGTGTTCTCCCTGCGGGACCTGGAGGGACTCCCTGAGGAGTTCTGATGCCGGCTGGCGCGCGTCTACAATGGGGGATTACATCGATGTATCTTAAGCCAATCCGTACCCGCAAAGTCTACGAAGAGATCGTCGACCAGATACGCTCACTCATCACCTCAGGCGCGCTCAAACCCGGGGACAAGCTCCCTCCCGAGAGGGAACTTGCGGACACCCTGAAGGTGAGCCGCGCATCAGTCAGAGAGGCCTTGACCGTGCTCGAATCGAGAGGAATAATCGAGAGCCGGCCCGGTGGCGGCACCTTCATCCGAGAGTCCACGGTGGAATCGTTCGCAGAGCCTTTCGCCCTGATGCTCATGCAGTCCCGAACCTCAAGTTTCGCGCTGCTCGAGCTGCGAACCATTCTGGAGTCCGAGGCTGCCGCACTCGCAGCCAAGCGCGCTTCCCCCGAGGACATCGAGCGCATGATGGAATACGTCGGGCAGATGGAGGCAGACGTTGCGGCTGGAGGCCTCGGTGACCATGCCGATTTCGACTTCCATCTGTCCATTGCGGAGGCTACCAAGAATGCGATGCTGGTTCGAGTCATGGCGGGCATATCGGACGTCTTCGCACAGAGCCTGAGGACAAGCAGGCTCCGGCTGTTCACACTCCCCGGCGGCTCCAAGACCTTGCTCGATCAGCACGTCGAAATAGCTCAGCGCATCGCGGAGCGCGATGCTCGCGGCGCAAAACGCGCCATGCGAAATCATCTGCTGTATGTCAGGGATAAACTCCAGGAATTCGAACGCGGAGAGAAGACCGAGGCTTCCGAAGCGAAGCAAGCGGAGAACGTCCTCCGACGGGAGCAAGGAGAGTGATGGCCGCAAATGCCCGGCAGTGAATGGAGGCTTCTCGACCTGGGGGAGCTGCCCCCAGTTGAAACCCAGTCCGTCTACCACGCTGTTGCTTCCTGTGTCGGCTCAGGCCGCTCTCCTGACACCCTCATAATCTGCTGGCCAGCTTCCCCGCTTGTCTGTATCGGTTACCACCAGGTTGCGTCGAAAGAAGTAGCGATGGATCGGTGTGCTGAACGGGGCTACCCGGTGGTCAGGCGGATGCTGGGCGGAGGAGCAGTCCTCCTCAATTCCGACCAACTCTTCTACCAGGTGATAGCATCCGGGACCAATCGGTCCGCCCCGTCTACCATCGACGGCCTTTTCAGATTCTTCCTCCAGGCCCCCGTGGAGACCTACAGGGCACTTGGTATCCCTGCAGTCTACAGGCCCATAAACGACATTGAGGTGGACGGACGAAAGATCTCCGGAAACGGCGGAGGGTTGATCGAAGGAGCAAAGGTCATTACCGGCAACATCATTTTCGATTTCCCCTTCGATGAGATGCCCCAACTCTTGCGCGTCCCAGACGAGAAGTTCAGGGACAAGATTCGCGCCACTCTCTGCGACCGGATGACTACGATCCAGAGAGAACTGGGCCGTCGGCCACCGCTGTCGGAGGTCAAGAGCATGCTTATCGACCAGTTCGTGCAGGTGCTCGGGGGGGCCCTCGTCCCCGGATCCCTCACTGACCTCGAGCGCGAGCGGCTTGTCGAGATCACCCGAACATACTCCGGCGCAGAGTGGCTGAATCAGCGAAGTCCCGGCGGCAAGGGAAGCGAATGTCCTGCGAAGAAAGTGAAGATCAGTGCGCGGACCAGCATCGTCGAGGCGGCTCACAAAGCCCCAGGCGGTTTGATCCGGGCGCTCATCGAGGTAACCGATGGGATCCTAACCGATGTATTTTTCTCAGGAGACTACTTTGTCAGCCCTCTGGACGGATTCGACCGACTCTCCTCAGAGCTTGTCGGGACTCGTTTGGACGCTGGTGCACTGCGCGCCGTGGTAGAGGAGTTCTTCGCCACGAGTGGCGTGGAGTCACCCGGGGTATCCGCAGAGGACGTGGTCGCGACCGTCATGGCCGCGGCGGCGCTCAGGTGAACCCGCCGCTGAGAGCCGGTCAGGGCAGAGTATCCTCTCCATGGCCGGCCGCCCTCGGGCGGGCACAGCCGTCTAGATGCCCGGCAGCCCTGTTCATCGATGCGAGCATCGCCGCCCTCACTTTCTGTGCCCTTGAGGTCTTTTCACTGTACATTGCATTGTCTGCCCGCCGCATCACACACGCAAGGTCCTCGTCTTCGTCGACCGCAGTCGCCACGCCCACCGACACGGAAAGTGCGGGTACACTCGGGTCTTCCGATGCGGCGCGGAACGCGTCGCGCACCCGCCGTTCCACCTGGAGAGTGGCATCTGGCCCCGCTTTCGGCAGGAGGACCGCGAACTCGTCCCCTCCGATCCGCGCGACAATGTCATTTGCACGAAAGACCCCGGAGAGCACGGCGCCTACCCTTCGTAGCAGCGCATCTCCTTGATCGTGCCCGAGAATGTCGTTGACCATCTTCAGCATATCCACATCTATCATCATCACACTTACCGGGAAGTTCGATGGGTCGCCCAGCCTCACCAGGGCGTCATCGAAGTAGGTGCGGTTGTATAGGCCAGTCAAGGAGTCCCGGGCAGAGATGTATGACAGTCGCTCCTGCTTCCTTATGAGTTCCTGTTCGGCACGCTTGTCATCGGTGATGTCCTCGAAGATCACCCCCAGCCTGCGCCCGGGCATGGCGAACACGGTGAAATCCACTGCCCTGGTGATGAACTCACCGTCCATCTCCACCATCTCGTACTTGGTCGGTATCCCCGTGCCGAGGACGGCTTGGAGTCTCGCGGCGATGTTCCGGTCCATGGTGGGCCACACATCGTGGAAGGCCGAACCCACACGCACGTCCGGACCGTGCCCCGGGCGCCGGGAAAGGCGCCTGCCAGCATCGTTCTCAAGGCTTAGGACCAACCCTCCCCCGCTCTTCTCCTCGAACACCTGGAACCCTACGGGCATGTACTGGGCCACGTCATGGAAGCTTCCCAGCGCGGCCTCTTTCTCGATCTCCGCCGCCTCACGAGCCCGGGACTCGAACCACCCTTCGAGGGCGAGCGCAAGGACGCGCACGGCCGCTCGCAGGAGTCGTGTATCATCGTTGTTCCACGTCTCGCCGGAAGTCGCGCCATCCGCCACAACCGCCGAGTGGAGTGAACCGCGGAGGTTCCCCAGCTGGCCGAGGGTGAACTCGATCATCTCCGAGAACGACCTGCGCGAGAACGCATACTCCGCTATTGCGCTGACCGCGCGTTCGTGCTCCAGTTCTCGCCTGGCGGCCTCGAGCACCAGGACACGTTAAGTGATGTCGCGAGCTATGACTAGTACCCTGCCGTCTCCGAGGGCACTGCAGTTGACCTCGGCAGGCGCCTTGCGGCCGTCCCGCCTGACGACGGTCACCTCTCCCATGTACTGCCCAGTCTCCTCAATCGACGCAAGGATCGTGTCCCTCGCCTCTTCGCCAGACCCCCAGAGGAAGAGCTTCCCTAAATCCGATCCGGGGAGATCCTCACGGCGGCACCCACCGAGCCGTGCTGCGGCGTAGTTGACCTCAAGGCAGACCCCCGAAAATCCGAGACAATGATGGCATCACGGGCGTTTTCCACGACTGCCCTGTACCGGTTTTCGGCAGCCAATAGCGCGACGCGGTCCAGGGCCTGCTTGAGTATGTCATGTCTCCCGTCGCTGACCATCCGTTATCCCCCCTGCCGGACCATTGCCCGGAACAACTCACGTGTCTCGCGCGTCAGATCAATTGGCGGCAAATACCTCTTCGGATCCGCTCATCCACCCTGCGCAAAAAGAGGATTGCCAGGACAAATGAAGTAGTACTCAGGGTATGGTGAGGCTCACAGCCGAAGAGGTGAGCGCCGTGGCATGCCAACTTGACGACGAACAACTGGTCGAACTCCACCTCTCTGGGAATCCGGAGGCAATGGAGCTTATTTACGACAGATATTTCGACAAAGTGTATCGTCTGGCCTTCGCGAAACTTGGAAATCCGACAGATGCCGAGGATGTCACTTCGAACGTGTTCCTGAAGCTCTGCCGGTCGCTCCACTCTTTTCGGGGGGAATCCAAGTTCTCGACCTGGATATACACGATCACGAACAACGCGGTCACAGACTGCCTCAGGAGGAGACGGCCCACCGTTTCGTTGAATGCGGACTTGGCGACAGACGACGGCGACTCGATGCAGCGCGAGCTCGAGGACGAGTCTCCGGGGCCCGAGAACATGACCTGCGAGGCGGACTTCGCCCGATACGTCTTCAGTCTGCTGGACTCTCTCCCCCCGCAACAGCGGGCAGTGGTAGAACTGAGGTTCGTCATGGAGCGCAGCTACCAGGAGATAGCCGATGAGCTCGGTGTGGAGTTGGGCACGGTGAAGTCGAGGTTGAACAGGGCTATCGCCGCCCTGAAGGCGCTTTGTTTTCGCGACGAGGTGAAAGCCAGTGCAGTGCGGTGAGTTCCGTGAGAGCCTGCTGGATTACGTTCAAGGAGACTGCGGGCCGGACGAGGCCAGGTCCATAGCCGACCATGCTTCCGGGTGCAGGCCGTGCGCGGACGCACTTGAGGCGTACCGGGTGATTGTGGCCGCACTCCGTTCCTCCGCCCTGCCCTCAATGGAGTTCCAGGAATCACTGCGGGCAATGTTTCGAGCAGAGGTCCGTTCCGACATCCAAAGACGCCGGGCCCGGCTTGGCCGGTGGGCAGCCTTCGCCCAGGTCTGCCGCCCCTACTTCGGTCTTGCAGCGGCCATTCTGCTCGCTGTCACCGTATCCCTCACAATCGTGATTCACCGGCCCGGGGCGGTGCCCGGAACCGAGATCGCTCAGGAATCCAGTCTGACCAGGACCATCGCTGAGGCGCCCAGAGCTGCATCCTCCGATATCGACATGGGAGGAGCCTACGGAGCGCTGATAGGCGCGACTCAAAGCAGGGCAGTGGGATTTGGCCCCACGGGTCCAGACGAGCCTTCTACCGTCTTCGTGGTCGTCGGGCGCCCCTACTCCCCCGAAGGTGAAAGCGCCTTCCAGGACCTGGTCCGGCAGGCTGGCGGCACTCGCGAACCCGATCAGGCTGGCGCCGACGGGACGGTGTCCGTCAGGGCTGCCATCCCCGCGGATGTGGTCGGTCACTTCCTCGCCGGGCTCGAGGTCTTAGAGCCTCGTGAGATCTCAAGGCCTCTCGAGATAACCTCGGAGGTCGTGTCCATCGTGGTCACCTTCAACACAGATTGACCTCGGCGACTCTCCATTCGCCGTCCTCCAGGACCATCGTCAGCCGAACTGTGCCCGTGTTTACCGTCAGGTCATCTATTATCAGTGCGTGCGAGAACGACACTGTGGCAAGGGTCTCGCTGTGCAGGTCCCAGCACACATCCCACGCAGGCATCTCCGCCCTTTCACCCGAGAGAAACCATGCCCACCCGATGGCTTCGAGAGTCCCCCCGGGGTCCGCTGGATTCTGCGCATGGCGGATCCTTCCCCTGGAGTATACGGACATGTGCTCGGGAAAATCCGAAACCATGCTGTCCCGCCACTTCTTCGCGACTTGAAGGATTGCCCGTTCATCCCCCCGGTCCGACACCCCCCCTGCCGCGCTCAGCTGATCCCCGATCGTCCCCCACTCCAGACAGACCTGACCTGACGCAGTCGGGGCGACCTCAGGGACCCAGGGCCCATTCACTCTG
>JANLFS010000022.1:0-30840 GCA_024655925.1 Bacillota bacterium
AGTAGGCAAGCTCAAAGAGAGCTACTTGGTCCGCGCGGTCGAGGAGTACTCCAAGCGTATTGGCAGATACGCGACTCTCGAAAGGATCTGGGTTCCAGAGGAACCCTTTGCAGATTCGGCCTCCCCCGCGCGCCGGGATGAGATCCGCGCGGCAGAAGGCCGAAGGCTGCTTGCCCGGACGCGTCCGTCCTCATTCCTGATATTGTGCGACCTTGAGGGGCAGGAGATGTCCTCGGAGGAGTTCTCGCGGTTCCTCTCTGAGCTTGGTGTCGGAGGCGCGAGCGACCTCACGTTCTTGATCGGGGGGCCGCTTGGCGTATCCCCCGAGGTCCGAGAGCGCTCCCGCGCTCGGATCTCGTTTTCGCGCATGACTTTCCCTCACCAGCTCATGCAGGTCATGCTTCTCGAGCAGATATACCGGGCGTTCAAGATCTCGCGTGGAGAGCCTTACCATTACTGAACGAGGTGCTCTTATGAACGAGCCTCAAGACTGTGGCGAAGTCGGTCTCAGATTCAGGATCATCCATTACCCTTTCGCTGGAACTCCGGTCAATACAGAGTCCCTGCTTCTCATGGCCAAGCTCTGCTACAGGCCTCTCAGCATCGACGAGATCCACGATATGGTTTGCGGGCAAGGCGACGACGCCGCAACCGGCAAGTTCATCCGCGGCCTGATCCGGTCGGGGCATCTCGGCGCTCTGGAGCACTGGTACACGAGCTTCGCGGTTGAGGGCTACAGTCGGATCTCCAGCCAACAGAATGACAGGCACCGGCTAATCAAGATGTTCAAAGACCCCGGAGTCCCCGGAGGCGAGGGCGGCTCTGCCGCGATGGGGTGGTTGATGAACGATCCGGAGCAAGGATCGGCAGATACGTCCCAACTCCAGCAATCGCAGAGATATGTTCGGGAGGATAACTTCAACTATGTGGTGCCCCCGAGCTTCCACAACCACCCGGAATTTCTGCGAAGATTCCGAGAACTACAAAGACAAGTCCGCGACCTGCAAGGTTACGGCCTGACTGAGGCTGGGCTTCCGCCGGAGGACGTCAGGTTCGGGTTGACCAACGCGACTGAAACGCGTTTTGTCATCACGACGAATGCTCGGCAGCTTCGGCACATGTTCAACCTGAGGTGTTGCAGCCGGGCGCAATGGGAGATCAGGGCCTTGTTTGACGGGCTACTCGCCGAGTACAAGCGAATCGCCCCAAACATCTTCTGGCGGGCCGGCGCGTCATGCGATGATTTCGGGTACTGTCCGGAAGGCTCCATGAGCTGCGGGAAGGCGCCAACGCTCGAGGATCTGCTGCGCCGGGCAGGCCGCGAGCCCAGGTAGTGCGGGGAGCAGCACGCAAGGCCGAGGGAGCGCAGGTGGCCAAGGCGGCCCAGTGGGAGGTGGTGTTGTCCGGTGTCCGGTTTCATTCTCGAGGTCTCGAGTCTCACCAAACGATTCGGCCCTAGAACAGCCGTGGACGACATAAGCTTCGCCGTCCCGGAAGGGGAGAGCCTTGGGCTTCTCGGGCCTAACGGGGCGGGCAAGTCCACTACGATCTCAATGGTTTGCGGGCTTGTTACCCCTACGTCCGGGGATGTCAGGGTCGCAGGGGAGAGCGTGAGAGATCGGCCAATGCAGGCTCGCCGGGCTTTTGGCCTCGTGCCGCAGGATGTCGCGCTCTACCCGACTCTCACCGCACGGGAGAACCTCCTCTTCTGGGGGCAAATGTACGGGCTGGGAGGGCAGGATCTTAAGTCCAGGGTCGACTCGGTCCTCGACATCGTGGGCCTTTCGGACCGCGGCCGGGACCGAGTGCAGACGTATTCAGGGGGCATGAAGCGTCGGCTGAACATGGCGGTCGGGCTCATGCACAGGCCCAGGCTGCTGGTGCTGGATGAGCCGACCGTCGGAATCGACCCTCAGTCGCGGAACCACATCCTCGAGACCGTCAAGTCCCTGAACGCGGAGGGAATGTCCGTCCTCTACACCAGCCACTACATGGAGGAGGTAGAGTATCTGTGCGACCGGATCCTCATAATGGACGAAGGCCGCATGATGGCTCTGGGCACCCTCGATGAATTGAGGCTTCTCGTGGGCGATCAGGACGTTATCAAGATCAAGGTCGCGGAGGCGAAGCCGGGCGCTCGTGAGGCACTCGCGGCCATCGAAGGTGTGTCCGGATGCACCGAGGAGGATCGGGTCATGATCGTTCTCGCTCCGCACGGCCGGCGAGTCCTGGCGGACATCATCACCGTCCTCAACTCGATGGGCGCCAAGGTAACCTCCGTCGAAGTTCGCGAACCAGATCTCGAGAACGTCTTCCTCCATTTGACCGGCAAGTCCCTCCGGGATTAGGAGGCGGTCATCGGTGAAACTCATTTCCATGACTGCAAAGGACATCCGAATCGCCCTGCGGGACCGACAAGCCCTGAGCGGAATGATCCTGCAGCCCATGGTGGTGATACTCGTCCTGGGCCTCGCACTCGGCCCAATGTTCCGAGATACGGGTCCGGGGCCTGCAAGTGATGTGGGAGTGGTGGATTCGGACGGAGGGGTCTACTCCCAGGTCTTCTTCAAGGAAGTGCTTGAGGGGGAAGGGCTTTCGGAGTTCCTGACGCAAGTCCCCATGACCGAAGACGAGGCCCGCGCGCTCATCAAGGCGGGCAAGCTGCGGGCTGCCGTGGTAATCCCCGCTGGCTTCAGCGAGAAGATCATGGCGGGGCAACCCACCGCGATTAGAGTGCTGTCGGACCCCGCGTCCGGGGTGTTCGCCCCGATGGTCCGCTCGATTGCGTCCTCCTATGCGCAAACCGTCGCCGCCCAGAGGGTCTCCATGGAGACTGTGGTCAGAACGTGGCTTGTGAAAGGGACGGCGTCCCCGGTCCAGCTTGGATCCTTGTACGCGGAGGCGGCCCCGGCAGTGGCCGCGGCCATCCGCTCGCCCGGGCCCGTGCTTGACGAACGAACGGCTGCCGCCCAGAAGCTTGTGAGCTCGTTCCAGTACTACGCCGCCGGCATGGGCGTGATGTTCCTTCTGTTCGGAACCATGATGGGCGCGCGCTCACTCCTGGACGAGCGTGACCAGTTCACGCTGGCCCGGATTCTGGCTACTCCTACTCCGAGGTCCATCATTCTCGCGGGCAAGGTCGTAACGGTGTTCGTAATCGGCGCTTTGCAGTGGACCACTCTCGTCCTTTTCACTCGGATCGCCTACGGCGTCAGGTGGGGGACGTCCCCAGAGGCCATGGCCGCGCTGTCCGCGGCCACAGTCTTCGCAGCCGCAGGGGTCGGCATACTGCTGTCCACCGCGGCGAGGACCCGAAGGGGAGTGGGCCTCGCGAGCGCGCTGTTCATCCAGGTGTCGTCGCTTTTGGGAGGAAGCATGGTCCCGATCATGGTCTTCCCGGAATTCATCAAGCCCCTCTCCAAGATCACTCTCAACTGGTGGGCCATGACTGGGTTCACGGCGCTGTTCACCGGCTCGGGACTGACTGACGTCGTTCCGAGTGTGGCGGCCCTGCTCGCGATCGGGGCGATCGCGTTCATCATCGGGGTGGCCAGGCTCAGGTTGGACTGAAGCTTGAAGGAGGCCTCAACATGATAAAGGCCTTAGCCTTAGCGCGCGTCCTGCTGGTGGACACTGCACGGGACCGGGCTTCCCTGTTGAACCTGGTGTTCCTGCCCGTCCTTTTCACCTTCCTCGTGGGCATTGTGTTCGGAGGGGGGTGGGGGTCGGGAGGTGAGTTGACCGTGGCTGTGGCCGATCTCGACGACTCGGAGATCTCCCGGCTGGTCCTCGGCCTCATGCCCGCCACTTTCGCGCAAAGGCCGGTATCAACTGCTGACGAGGGTCTGAACCTGGTCCGCAAGGGCGGCGCGGCCGCGGCAGTGACGATCCCCCCAGGATTTGGGCAGGCAGTGAAATCCCTTGAGCCCGCAGTGGTCAAGGTCGAATTCCATGATCGGATCGGCGCGGAAAGGGGCGCGCTGGCCGCTGCCGTCTCCACGGCGGTCCTCAGGGTTCGCTCAGACGCTGCAGCCGCCCACGTGGCCATGAGCCGGTCTCCTGGGACGGTGGTCGGGGTGAGCGATGCCAAGTGGGACGAAGTCTTCTGGGCGGCGGAGCAGGGATGGACCGAGGAACCCCTCGTCACGGTGGAACACGAGAGCGTGGAGGGGCCAGCCTCGGCGCGAGCGCAGATTCCACAACGCCCAATAGACCAGGCATCCGTCGGGTTTCTCGTGATGTTCGTCATGATGACCACCGCGTTTGGAGCGGGGGAGATACTTCAGGAGAAAAAGGCGGGCACTTGGGGCAGGCTCCTCTCGACTCCTACACCTCGCTGGTCGATCCTTGGGGGGAAACTCCTGGGGGTTGCCGCCCTGGGCGTGCTGCAATGCGCGATCCTCGTCGGCGCCGGGCAGTTCCTCTTCGGGGTCGAATGGGGGTCGTCCCCTCTCTGGGTGGGCCTCGTGCTTGTGTGTCTGATCCTCGCCGCCACCGGGCTCGGCCTCATGATCGCGGGGTTCGCCAAGACATACGCGCAGGTAGTTGCGTTTGCCAACATAATCGTCATGCCCACGTCCATGATGGCCGGGGTGTTCTGGCCTTTCGAGGTAATGCCGAAGGCGGTCCAGAAAGTGGCGCAAGCACTGCCTCAGCGCTACGCTGTCGCGGCTCTGATAGACCTCATAGTCGGGAAGACGGGGCCCAGCTCGGGTGTGATCGTGGCGTGTCTGGTCCTGTTGGGTTTCGCGGGGGTGTTCCTGGCGATCGGGATGTCGAGACTCAGATACGAGTAGTAGCAGGAAGCTCGGGCCGCGCGCCGGGTCTATAGGGCCCTCGCCCTCGCTCGGCGCCCCGGTCATCTCGTGCCCGCCAGGATCAATCCAACTCCTGCAGCAATCAATAACACCCGGACCGGTGAGAGATGCGTGGCTATGCCGAGCAGGCCCACAGCGGTCACTGCCACCATGAACAATGGGCCGATGAGGGCGAGAAACGCGTTGACCCGGAGTGCCGCCGACACTGTGCCCAGCCTGAGCATGACCGCCGCCGCGACAATCTCCAGGGAGCCCGCGACGGCCCGAATGGCCGCCATGTTCCTGAGGGCATCCTGCTCATCCAAACCTGACACCTCCCACGGCGAATCCTCTTCCAGCATGGTAGAGCTTATGCCGGCGCCTGTCCGGTCTTTCCGTTGTTTTGTGACGGTCTGCCGGAAGGAATGTGGGCCTGCCCGGAGAATCAATGTCCGTTCGCGTCGTTTGCACGCTACTTAACTATTTTGGTGGGAGGGATATGCATGAAGAGGTTTCGGACGGCCGCGGTACTGGCCCTGGTCTTGGCTTTGACTGTGGGTATGGCCATGCTCGCAGACAATTCGGCCGCCGGCGCCCAGGAGCAAATGAAAGTCGCCTTCATCTACGTCGGTCCAGTGGGCGATGCCGGCTGGACTTTGGCGCATGACGAAGGGCGCAAGTACCTGGAGCAGCAGCTCCCTTGGGTGAAGACTACTTACGTCGAATCCGTGCCGGAGAGCGCGGACGCCGAGCGAATGATGGTGCAGTTCGCGCGGGAAGGATACAAAGTCATCTTCGCAACGAGCTTCGGCTATATGGACTACATGCTCAACGTCGCGCAACGGTTCCCTAACGTGTACTTCGAGCACTGCTCGGGATTCAAGACCAATCCGAACATGGCCACATACTTCGGGAGGATGTATGAGCCCAGGTACCTCTCGGGCATGGTTGCGGGTAAGATGACCAAGACCAACCTCCTCGGGTACGTGGCTGCTTTTCCAATCCCTGAGGTTGTCCGCGGGATCAACGCCTTCACGAGAGGCGTGAGGGAAGTCAACCCCAACGCACGGGTCAAAGTGGTCTGGACCAACACCTGGTACGACCCGGCACTCGAGAAGGAAGCCGCGAAGGCTCTGCTCGATGTGGGCTGTGATGTCATAGCCCAGCATCAGGATACCCCCGGCCCGATGCAGGCCGCAGGTGAGCGGGGCAAGTACGGCGTGAGCTACAACTCCCCGATGAGCCAATTCGCGCCGAACGCTGTTCTCACCGGCCCCGTGTGGAACTGGGGTCCTTACTACGTCAGGCGCGTGCAGGCAGTCCGAGACGGCAAGTGGAAGAGTGAGCAGTACTGGGGCGGTATGGCAGACGGCATAGTCGGCCTGGCTCCTTACGGCCCCATGGTCCCCGAATCCGTCAAGCAGCTGGTAGAGGCCAAGAAGCTCGAGATCATCGCGGGGAAGTTCCATCCATTCGCAGGCCCCATCAAGGACAATACCGGGAAGGTCAGAGTGCCCGCAGGCACTACCATGACAGACGCTGAGATGCTCAGCTTCGACTGGTTCGTCGAAGGCGTTGAGGGAACGCTCCCCAATTAACGGGGTTTCCGATTCGGGACGGCCGGTGGTTCCGGAAATCGGGCGCCGGCCGCCCCTCACATTTGGAGGTTCACAAGTGGAAGCACCGGCCTACGCCGTAGAGATGCGGGACATCGTCAAGCGGTTCCCGGGGGTGACCGCAAACAACCGGGTCAACTTCTCCGTCCGTCCCGGCGAGGTCCACGCCCTGCTCGGGGAGAACGGCGCCGGGAAGAGCACGCTCATGAACATTCTCACAGGCCTCTATCACCCGGACTCAGGTGATATACTGGTCCGGGGGCAAAAGGTCAACATGAGGTCCCCGACCAATGCGATCGCTCTCGGGATCGGCATGGTCCACCAGCACTTCCGACTGGTAAACACATTCACCGTGGCAGAGAACATCACCTTGGGGATGTCAAAGCCTCGGTTCATCCTGGATATGTCCGCGATCGAACGTGAGCTCGAAAGATTCTCACGGAATTACGGGCTCGCGGTGAACCCAAGAGCGAAGATCTGGCAGCTTTCCGTCGGGGAGCAGCAGAGAGTCGAGATCGTCAAGATGCTCTACCGAGGAGCGGATGTTCTCATCATGGACGAACCCACGGCCGTCCTCACTCCGCAGGAGGTGCGTGAGCTCTTCTCCACCTTGCGGAGGATGGCGGCATCCGGCAAGGCCATAGTCTTCATAACCCATAAACTGGACGAGGTCATGCAGATAGCGGATACAATCACGGTCCTCCGGGGCGGGGAGAACGTTGCCACCGTGGGCCGTTCACACACCGACGCAAGGGCCCTCGCGGCCATGATGGTAGGGAGGGAACTGGCCCCACTCCCTGACCGGCCGCCGGCCGAGCCTGGCCCGATCGTGTTGGCGCTCTCTGGCGTGGACGCCACAGGGGACAGAGGCGAGCGCGCGCTCGCCGGGGTCGATCTTCAGGTTCGAGCAGGCGAGATCCATGGAATTGCAGGAGTGGCCGGTAACGGGCAACGCGAGCTCGCCGAGGTCATCACAGGACTGCGCAAAGCCACAGCCGGGGCTGTCTGTGTCCTGGGCCAGCCCCTGACCAACGCCTCACCCTTGAGGATCATCCGGGCGGGTGTGAGCCATGTACCTGAAGACCGTTTGGGAATGGGCCTGGCGCCCAACCTCGGTGTGACCGACAACGCGATCCTCAAGGAGTACCGGTCTTCCCCCATAGGCTCCGGCCCGTTCATCGACGCCAAGCAGGCCGTGGCGAGGACTACGGAACTCGTAGAGCGGTTCCGGGTCAAGACCCCGAGCCTCAGGACTCCTGTGAAGCAGCTTTCTGGAGGCAACTCCCAGAGGCTTCTCCTGGCCCGGGAGACCTCATGTGTACCCCGGCTCATCGTCGCGGTTCACCCCACGCGGGGTCTAGATGTCGGAGCGACAGAAGCAGTCCACTCGATACTCCTCTCCCAACGGTCCGAGGGCGTTGCCATCCTGCTCATCTCGGAGGATCTGGAGGAACTGACCGCCCTTTCCGACAGGATATCCGTGATGTACTGTGGAGAAATCATGGGGACAGTCAGTAGGGACAAGGTCAATATCGAAGAGATCGGGTTGATGATGGCGGGCATCAGGCCGCGAGGAGGCGATGTGGAGTGAAAGTTCGCCTCGAGAAGCGGGTGGCCGCCTCCCCTGTATACAGATTCTTCTCTCCTGTGCTTGCAGTAATCATGGCGCTCATCTTCGGCGCAGTGTTTCTCTGGGCCTCTGGGTTCAACCCGGCGGAGGTCTACCTCAAGATGTGGTGGGGAGCTTTCGGGGATTCCTACGGCATCTCTGAGACCGTGGTCAAGGCGATCCCGATCATGCTGTGCGCTCTCGGGATCGCGCTCGCAGCGCGGATGCTTCTGTGGAACGTAGGGGCGGAAGGGCAGTTCTACATGGGAGCGGTGGCAGCTTCCTGGGTGGCATTGTCGATGAGGCAGGCCCCGGCGTGGCAGGTCTTGCCCCTGATGGCCCTGGCGGGCATGGCGGGCGGAGCGCTCTGGGCCCTTGTCCCCGCCATTCCCAGGGCACTACTTGGAGTGAACGAGATCATAACCACTCTGATGCTCAACTACGTTGCCATCCACTGGGTCGAGTACTTGGTCCATGGGCCGTGGCGGGATCCAGGAAGCCTCAACTTCCCGCTGTCGGCGCCGTTCTCACGCGCCGCGCGGTTGCCCATGATCGGAGACACAAGGGTCCACGCTGGCCTTCTCTTCGGACTCGCCGCTGCCACCCTCCTGACTTTCGTGTTGTGGCGGACGAAGTGGGGATACGAGGTCCGGGTGATAGGAGAGAACCCAAGAGCCGCCAGGTACGCAGGGATGAACATCACCCGAAACGTCATGATCGTCCTCTGTGCCGCAGGGGCTCTGGCGGGGCTCGCAGGCATGGCTGAGGTTTCCGCGATCGCCGGGCGGATGCAGAAGGGGCTGTCGCCCGGGTACGGGTACTCCGCGATCATTGTGGCGTGGCTCGCCAAACTGAGCCCATGGGGGATCGTGGTCGTTTCGATCCTCTTCGGCGGGCTCCTTGTCGGAGGATACTCTGCCCAGTTCATTGGGGTTTCCGCAGCATCTGTGAACATGCTGCAAGGGGCCATGCTCTTCTTCGTCCTTGCCGCAGAGGTAATGGGTCGTTACAGGATCAGGGTCAGTCTCTCGGGCGCTGGAGTCGATGCCAGCTCCAGCAGGCCGGCTGGGCCGGTGCAGGAGGCTGCGGACATGGGGGGAGAGAGGGCGCGTGAATGACTCCATGCTAGTTGCCATCCTGGCTGCCGCCATCAGCTCCGGGACGCCAATACTCTACGCGGCTCTGGGGGAACTCATCTGCGAGCGGTCGGGCGTGCTCAACCTGGGTGTGGAGGGCATGATGCTCGTCGGAGCGGTCTCGGGGTTCCTTGCGGCAGTCAGGACCGGGAACCTCGCCCTGGGCGTGCTCGCGGCGCTTGTGGCCGGCGGCGCCATGGCTCTGATACACGCGTTCATGACCATATCGCTCAAAGTGAACCAGGTCGTGAGCGGGCTGGCGCTCACACTCTTCGGGACCGGGGTCTCGGGATACCTCGGTAAATCGGTCATAGGGGTGCCTCTGTCCGTCACGTTCAGAGCCGTATCGATTCCAGTTCTTTCGAGCATCCCGGTGGTCGGCCCGATTCTGTTTCGCCACGACCTACTCGTATATGTATCGTATGTGCTGATTCCCCTTGCCTGGTTCTGGCTCTACCGCACCAGGCAGGGGCTGCACCTCAGAGCGGTCGGGGAGAGCCCCGAGACAGCGGATGCCCTTGGGGTGAACGTGTTTGCCATAAGGTACGTCTACGTGGTTCTCGGGGGGATGCTGGCCGGGCTTGGGGGAGCCTACCTCTCGATGGCTTCGGCGCCCTCTTGGATCGAGAATATGACCGCTGGACGCGGGTGGATCGCGGTTGCGCTCGTCATATTCGCGGTGTGGAACCCGATCCGTGCCATGGCAGGCGCCTACCTGTTCGGCGGAGTTGACGCGCTCGGTTTTCGCATCCAGACCCTGGGCGTCACGGTGTCATCTTTCTTCCTGAAGATGCTGCCTTACATCTTTACCGTCCTTGTCCTCATCGTCGTGACCGCGCGGGCCCGCGGGAGGAGGACCGGGGCGCCTGAAGCCCTGGGGACCCCTTACGAACGTGAGTAGTCGGCGGCCAGGCCCTGCGCGCCCCGGGTTGACCTTCGCCCGGCGGCTGCGCCGTGAGCCCAGTGCCCTTGGTGGCCGCGGGTCGCGCCCCGTGTGGGTGCGTGGATTGAAACAAACAAGGTCTGAGTCGGGAAAAGAGGGTAGCGGTTGAACCACACTGTAAGCCCGGTTTTGGCCGAGCGACGCCGCTGGATGCGGTGGAACTTCAAGATGAGCACCATAGACGGAATGCTTGCCAACGTCTCCGTCGGCATGGTCACCCCGTTCTTGGCAATACTTGCAATTGCCCTCGGGGGCTCCAACACCGTTGTCGGCCTGGTGACCGCGGTGCCCGCTCTCATAAACACTGTCATGTATCTGCCGGCAGCAGCGATGGTGGAATCTGCCCGCGGAAGGCTCGGGACGGTGGTGGCGGCGGCGACGGGCGCCCGCCTCCTCTACCTGGTTATGGCGGCTGTGCCGTTCCTGCCTTGGCCGGAACGGCGTGCGGCCATACTGGTGTGCCTCATCGGGCTTCAGGCTATCCCCGCGGTGATCTCCGCTCTGGCGTGGACCGCTCTCATGGGCGAGACGTTCCCGCAGGAGGAGAGAGCCGGGGTCTTCGCCTTTCGAAGCATGTACTGCTCGCTCGTGGCCCTGGCTTCCTCGATGGTCGCCGGCCTGCTGCTGGACCGGGTCGAGTACCCTTGGAACTACCTAGTCCTGTTCACCATCTCGTACGTGGCTGCAATGACGTCGCTGCATTTCCTTATGCAGATGAAGGAGTTCCCAACGGACGGGCGCAAGCCGGGAAGGACCTCGGTTGTAGACCGGTTGCGCAAGCCGTTCACTGACCCGGAATACGGGGTGAAGTTCCGGGTGTTCACCATGAGCGCATTCGTGCTGCATATAGGTCTCAACCTGGCCATTCCCGTCTACCCCATCTACCATGTGCGGGTCCTGGAGCTCTCGAACAGTGTCATAGCGTCTTTCTCCGTGGCGTCTGGGCTCTCGGCGGTTCTTGCCTACCCCATCTGGGGAGGAATCGCGAGGCGGGCGGGAAACGCCGTCGTGTACTTCCTTTCAGGGCTCGCCTTCGCCGTCTTCCCCACAGCGTATTACCTGGCGGGGCAGGTCCCCTACCTTTTCGCCCTCCAGGTGTTCGTCGGGTTCTTCAACGCCGGGTGGGCGCTGACCCTGTTCAATCTGATGTTGGAGTATGTGGACCCAGAGGAGAGCGCGAACGGAATCGCCGTGTTCAACATGGTCATCAATGTCACGGGGATCCTTGCCCCGTTTGTCGCGGCCCACATGATCTCTGTCTGGGGGGTTGGAGTGCCGTTTGCGGTTGCATCCGCCATTCGCCTTCTAGGTTGCCTCCTGTTCTTGCGGGCGGCGCATCCCGGGGCACTAGTGGCCAGGGCTGCCCGGATCATCAGAACCGCGAGCTACAGAAGGCAGGGGCTGAACCGGAATATCGAGGAGGTGTCATGATCGTGAAGCTTGTCATCGCGATTGTCCGTGACGATTACTCCGAGGTGCTCCAAGACGGGCTGGCTGACGCTGGCCACCGTTACACCAAGCTCGCGAGCACCGGGGGGTTCCTCAGGAAAGGCAACACCACACTGCTCGTGGGGGTGGAGAATGACCAAGTCCAATCGGTCCTCGGTATCATCCGTGGGTGTTGCCGGTCCAGACAGGAGTTTATCCCGCCGCAGCCTGTCGCGATGTCGCCCGGGCTTGCCGCTCCTCCCATAGAGGTGCTAGCAGGCGGGGCCACGGTGTTCGTGGTGGACGTAACCCATTTCGAGCGAATCTGAGGCCTCGCCCCGCGTTTCTCGCCCCGTTGCTCCGCGCGCCGGGGCATTGTCCCCTTCCATCACTTTTCTTCACCCACGTGTATTCGCGACGCATTCACCTGACAAAAGGTGTCTGAACCCCTTGTGAAATCCTGCACGATGTGTTAGCATGGCCTTGTGAGATAATGCACAAACCTGGGTGGGAAGGTCGAGAGATGGTTACGGTTTCGATCTGTGTTGGAAGCTCGTGCCACCTCAAAGGAGCTCCCGAGGTAATCGCGCGGTTCAAGGAGCTCATTGCCGAGCACGATCTCTGGAATGAGGTTGAGCTTAAGGGCGTGTTTTGCCTGGAGCGGTGTACCGCTGGCGTCACGGTACAGATAGGCGAAGATTTCTTCTCCGGAGTAGACATCGGCAGGGTCGACTCGTTGTTTGGGGCCGAGGTTCTCCGAAGGCTGGAGGCGGACAGGCATGGCACTCATAACGACGATAAGGGCTAACTGCAAGGACTGCTACAAGTGTGTCCGGCACTGCCCGATGAAGGCCATCAGGGTGGTGGCAGGCCACGCCGAGGTTGTCGAGGAGCGTTGCATAGGTGACGGCACCTGTGTGAGGATCTGCCCGCAGGGCGCGAAGCAAGTGGCGGACTCGCTTCAGGAGGCTAAGGCGGCGCTGACCTCCGCGAGGAGGGCAGCACTCTCCATCGCCCCATCTTTCGTAGCTTCCCTTTCCCTGGACGACCCCAGGCGACTTGCCGGTGCAGCCCGGCGCCTGGGGTTCGATACCGTTGCGGAGACCGCGGAGGCAGCTTACTGGGTGACCCTGGAGCACATGCGAGTAAGCCAGGACATGCCGTGCCCCGTCATCTCGTCGAGCTGTCCCGTAATTGTGAACCTGGTGGAGAAGTACTACCCGGACCTCATATCTCACCTGGCCCCCGTGGCTTCTCCCATGGTTGCGCACGGCCGGATGCTCCGGGCCCGTCACGGGCGGGACATCGCCGTCGTGTTTGCGGGGCCTTGTATCGCGAAGAAGGAGGAGGCCGCCAGGAAGGACGCTTGTGAGGCAGTGGACGCTGTCCTGACCTTCGCTGAACTCTCGAAGTGGTTCGAGGAGGAAGGGATCGACCCATCCACTGAGGACCCTCTGGATTTCGATGCGGAAGTCCCTGGACGGGCACGGCTTTTCCCTCTCGAGGGAGGGCTGGCAGCCACTGCGGGTCTGTCCACAGACGTGTTCTTCGGGGGTGACCTCACAGTCACTGGTCTTGACGACTGCATCCTTGTCCTCGACAACCTGGACGCCCATAGGAACTCAAGGATAGTCGAACTCATGGCATGCCCCGGGGGCTGTATCGGCGGCCCTTATATCGGATCCGACGTGGACGTCTACACCAGGCGTGAGCAGGTGATGGCCTACTATGCCGGGCGGTGGGGTGAGCTGGGGCCTTCTGCTTCCGGAGCATCACCCGGGCCAGCGAGGGCACCGGAGTCTGTCCGGGATCCTGGGGTGTGTCTCGCGGCGAGTTTCGCTCCCCGCACTGTGGGACTCCCAATGCCCACTGAGGAGCAGATCAGGGAGATTCTCGCGAAGACTGACAAGTTGGCGCCCGAGGACGAGTTGAACTGCGGCGCGTGCGGGTACAACTCCTGCCGCGAGAAGGCCGTGGCTGTGTTCCAGGGGATGGCCGAAGTGGAGATGTGCATGCCCTACATGCGAGCGAGGGCGGAGTCCATGTCGAACTTGATAATCAGGTCGACCCCTAACGGCATCATCGTAGTGGACAGGGACTTATCGATCGTCGCTGTGAACCCCGCCTTCGAGTCCATGTTCGGGTGTACCGCCGAGGATGTGGTGGGGCAGCCTGTTGACGTAGTGATGGACTCTTCAGGCTTCCGTCAGGTCTTCGCCAGGATGGAGCTGGTAGAACTCGAGGCGTCTTACCGCGACGGCGCTCTCCACACGAGGCAGAACATCATCTATGTGGACAAGAGGGATGTGGCGGTCTCGATCGTTACAGATGTCACCCGGGAGTTCCAACAGCGAAAGGCGATGCAGCGGGCACGGGAGGACACCCTCGCGAAAGCGGGCGCGGTGATCACGAGGCAGATGCGGGTCGCCCAGGAGATAGCGGGGCTGCTCGGGGAGACGACGGCCGAGACGAAGGTTCTTCTCACTCAGCTCATGAAGCAGATGCAGAACGAGGAGCTGAAATAGGGATGAGGAAGCTGCACGTAGAGGCAGCAGCGGCCTCACTCTCAAAGCACGGGGAGCAACTTTGCGGAGACCACGTGGAAATCGCCCGGACCGAGGACTCCGTAATCGCGGTGCTCTCGGACGGCCTTGGAAGCGGTGTGAAAGCCAATATCCTGGCGATGCTCACCACCAGGATCGCGGTGACCATGCTCAAAGGCGGCGCGGAGATAGATGACGTGGTCGACACGATTACCCGGACCCTTCCCATATGCCAGGTGAGGAAGGTGGCATACTCCACCTTCGCCATCGTTCAGGTGTTCCGGGACGGCCGAGCCTATCTCGTGGAATACGATACGCCTGACGCGTTCCACGTAACCGGCGGCCAGGTCCGGAAGGTCGAGACAGCCAGGCGGACGGTAGCCGACAAAGTGGTCCGGGAGGCGAACTTCACGCTTGAGCCCGGAGACCACTTGTTCCTGGTGAGCGATGGGGTGATCTATGCTGGGATCGGCGGGATTCTCAACCTGGGCTGGCAATGGCCCAATGTGGCCGACTACATCGGCCGTATTACTCCCCGGGGGGCGCAGGACGCCGCGCTCTTGGCCGGGTGGATTGTTGATGTATGCGACCAGTTCTACGCGGGTAAGCCAGGCGACGATGCCTCGGTCGTAGTAATCGCGGTCAGAGAGCCGAGGAGGGTCACAGTGGCGGTTGGTCCTCCCAAGAACCCCGAGGATGACGGGAAGATGGTTGAGAACCTGGTGCGTGCGCCCGGCAAGAAAGTGGTGTGCGGCGGGACCACCGGGAAAATAGTTGCCCGGGAGACAGGGCATGAACTGCAGGTGGAGCTTGAGAGCATGGACCGGGGGGTTCCGCCCACGGCCAAGCTGCATGGGATGGACCTGGTGACGGAGGGGATCATCACGCTTTCCCGGACTCTGGAGAGGCTCTCTGACTTCCAGAAGCACGGGCGCGCTACGGGGAGCCTCGGGGGCGAAGATGGGGCAAGCCGGCTTGCACGGATCCTGATGGATGCTGACCGGGTGGATTTCATAGTCGGGCAGGCAGTGAACCCCGCGCACCAGAATCCGGATCTGCCCATAAGCACCACTTTGAAAGGCCAGGTGTTGGACGAGATAAGAGCCATCCTCGAGGGCGCGGGCAAAGAGACCAGCACGGTCTACTATTAGCAACTAACTTATGGCATGGGGGCGACACAATGGCACTCCTCGAAACGGCGGGGCGGAGATTCGAAAAGGTCAATGAGGTAATCCAACGGCACGGACGCGATCAGTCGGCACTCATACCCATACTTCAGGAGGTCCAGGAGGAGTACAGGTACCTTCCTGAGGAGATTCTCACTTACATCGCCACGGCGATGGGGCTCCCCACGGCCACAGTGTTTGGGGTGGCCACATTCTATGCGCAGTTCTCACTCGAACCGAAAGGCAAGTACATCATCCGGGTGTGCGACGGCACGGCGTGCCATGTCAGGCATTCGATGCCCATATATGACGCCGTCAGGTCCAAGCTTAACCTGAAGGACGGCAAGTACACCAGTCCCGACCTAAGGTTCACAGTGGAGACTGTGGCATGCCTCGGAGCGTGCGGGCTTGCTCCCGTGATGACAGTGAACGACAAGGTTTACGGGAGGATGACTCCGGAAGCGGCATCAATCATAATCGACCAGCTTCTGCAAACGGACGGTGAGAACTGACGATGATTAGGACGAGAGAGGACCTTGAAAGACTTGCGGCAGACTACAGGACTGCCCTACATTCCCGCCCAAGGCGCGTCGCTGTATGCGCGGGGCCCGGGTGCGCGCTCAATGGGTCCATGCAGGTGTACGAGGAATTCCGGAAGATCATTCGAGAGAAAGGCCTTCTGTGGGAGCTTGATACCATCGACGAATCTAAAGAGGGAGACGTCGGTGTGGCCAAGACAGGCTGCCACGGGTTCTGTGATATAGGCCCGCTGGTGCGGATCGACCCGGAGGGGATCCTCTATACGGGGGTCCGCGCGGAGGATGTCTCCGAGATCGTCGAGACCACTCTGGTGGGCGGCGGGACAGTCGACAGGCTTCTCTACCGCCAATCGGACAGTGGGCCGGCCTATGTCCACGAGCAGGAAGTCCCATTCTACAGGAACCAGGTCAAGGTGGCTTTGAGCGGGTGCGGCAGGATCGACCCGGATGACATAAGAGAGTATATTGCGAACGACGGATACCAGGCGTTGAGCAAGGCTATCTTCGACCTGCTTCCACAGGAGATAATCGAAGAGGTCACCCAGAGCGGACTCCGGGGCCGTGGAGGAGGAGGCTTCCCCACGGGGCGGAAATGGATGTTCGCCCACTCCCAGAAGGCGGACCAGAAGTATGTTGTCTGTAACGGAGATGAGGGAGACCCGGGCGCCTTCATGGACAGATGCGTGATGGAAGGTGACCCTCACCGGGTCATAGAAGGCCTTGCCATCGCCGGGAGGGCCATAGGCGCGTCCCACGGCTACTTCTACGTGAGGGCGGAGTACCCCATGGCCATCAAGCGGCTGAAGAACGCAGTGGCTCAGGCGCGGAGCATGGGGATTCTTGGGGAGAACATCCTCGGCAGCGACTTCTCGTTCGATGTGACGATAAAGGAAGGGGCTGGGGCTTTTGTCTGCGGTGAGGAGACTGCACTGCTAGCCTCGATTGAAGGCAAGAGGGGTATGCCGAGGCCCAGGCCGCCTTACCCGGCGGTCAGCGGGCTTTTCGGGAAGCCCACGGTCATAAACAACGTGGAAACCCTGGCCAACGTGCCTCCGATCATACTTCGGGGCGCCAAGTGGTTCCAGGCCATGGGACAGACCACAAGCTCAGGCACGAAGACCTTCGCCCTCACCGGGCAGGTGGCCAATACCGGGCTCATCGAGATTCCCATGGGGAAGACCTTGCGTGAAGTAGTCTTCGATGTCGGTGGCGGAGTGAAAGGCGGCCGGAAGTTCAAGGCTGTCCAGATCGGAGGGCCGTCTGGAGGCTGCCTCACCGCCGAGCATCTGGACTTGCCGCTGGACTACGATTCCCTGCAGCGGGCGGGGGCCATGGTGGGGTCCGGCGGGCTTGTCGTCATGGACGAAGGAACCTGTATGGTGGAGGTAGCACGGTTCTTCATGCACTTCACCCAGAATGAGTCCTGCGGCAAGTGCGTGCCCTGCCGGGAAGGCACCAAGAGAATGCTGGAGATCCTCGAGAAGATCGTGAACGGCAAGGCGACCCTCGAGGACCTGGATACTCTCGAGGAGATCGCCCTCGTGGTGAAGGAGAGCTCCCTCTGCGCGCTAGGCAAGACCGCGCCGAATCCCGTTCTGACCACGCTCCGGTACTTCCGCGACGAGTACATGGCTCACGTGGTCGACAGACGGTGTCCGGCCGGCGTATGCTCCGCTTTCAAGACCTATGTAGTAGATGCGGAGAAGTGCAAAGGGTGCACCAAGTGCCAGAAGGTGTGTCCCGTCGGGGCCATCTCCGGCGAGGTGAAAAAACCTCACGTGATCGACGGATCGAAGTGCATCAAGTGCGGAGCTTGCGCCGAAGCATGCACGTTCGGAGCTATATCACTCGGGTGAGTGCGTAAGGAGGTACCGACTGATGGCTGCTGAGTCATTTGTTACCATAGACGGGACACGTGTTCCAATAGAATCCGAGCGCAATCTCCTGGAACTGGTTCGCAAGGCCGGAGTGGACCTTCCGACGTTCTGCTACCATTCCGAACTTTCAGTGTACGGCGCGTGCAGGATGTGCGTGGTCGAAGTGGAGAAGATGGGAATAGTGGCGTCGTGCACAGTCCCGCCTCAGCCGGGGATGGTGGTCCACACTAACACCGACAAACTCAGGCGGATCAGGAAGACCATCATCGAGCTCCTGCTGGCGAACCATGACCGAGATTGCACCACGTGCCCGAAGAACGGCTCGTGCAAACTGCAGGACCTCGCTGACAGGTTCGGCGTCAGTGAAGTCCGATTCGGACAGGCTGACCGAAGGTTCTCGCTGGATTCGTCCACACCCGCGATCGTGCGAGATCCAAACAAGTGCATACTTTGCGGAGATTGCGTAAGGGCATGTTCGGAAGTCCAGGGCATCGGAATACTCGACTTCGCCTACAGAGGCTCAAAGGCCATGGTCATGCCGGCCTTCGGAAAGCAGCTGGCGGATGTCGATTGTGTCCAGTGTGGGCAGTGCACGACGGTATGCCCGACCGGGGCCCTGACCATCAACTCCTGTACAGACCAGGTGTGGAAGGCCGTCTACGATCCGTCGAAGAAGGTAGTGGCTCAAGTCGCCCCGGCGGTCAGGGTATCGCTTGCCGAGGAGTTCGGGCACGAGCCGGGCGAGATCGTCACGGGGAAGATAGTGTCCGCTCTCAAGAGGATCGGATTCGACTACGTGTTCGATACGTCATTCACGGCCGACCTTACCGTTTTTGAGGAGGGCGCGGAGTTCCTGGATAGGCTCGAGCGGGGCGAGAGGCTCCCGCAGTTCACGTCGTGCTGCCCCGCATGGGTCAAGTACGTGGAGCAATACGCTCCGGAGTACGTGTCAAACCTCTCGTCTTGCAGATCACCTCAGCAGATGTTCGGCGCGGTGGCGAGGCACTACCTGCCGTCCGAACTCGGAGTGAAGCCGGAGGACATCTACGTGGTCTCCATCATGCCATGCACCGCGAAGAAGTTCGAGGCGCAGAGAGAGGAGTTCGCTCCGGGTGGGCGGCGGGACGTTGATGCCGTCGTGACCACGCACGAACTAGCGAGAATGATCAAGGAGGCCGGGGTGGATTTCGAGCGGCTAGAGGTGGAGCCTTTCGATGTGCCGCTGGGAATGGCGACAGGCGCCGGCATGATCTTTGGGAACACTGGCGGAGTGGCCGAGGCGGTGCTGAGGGCTGCAGCCGGCATCCTGGAGCCCGGGAGCCCAGCTAAATTGGTATTTGAGGGAGTCCGAGGGACCGAGGGCGTCCGCGAGGCCGAGCTGACCCTGGGCGGGCGGACCATCAGAGTCGCAGTCGCCCATAGTCTGGGGGCGGCGGCCGAGGTCTTGAGGCGGATCCGGTCGGGAGAGGCCCAGTACGACATCGTGGAAGTGATGGCGTGTCCGGGCGGGTGCATCGGCGGCGGCGGACAACCCAGACCGGGTCACCTGGAGATCAGGAAGAAACGGGCAAGGGCCTTGTATGACGTGGATAAGCTTCAGATGCTCAGGCGAGCTCACGACAACCCGTTCGTCAAGCAGCTTTACGAGAAGTTCCTGGGCAAGCCGGGGGGCGAGGTCTCGCACGAACTCCTCCATACGTCGTACGCGACGAGACGGAGGATTGCCGGGGAGAGTATCAAACTCTACACAGAGGAGGCCGATGGGCAGCTTAACGTGAGTGTGTGCGTAGGTACGTCCTGTTATCTCAAAGGCTCATACGATGTGCTCCATGGGCTCATGCGCCGTGTGAAGGAAAAGGGACTCTCAGACCGGGTGAACCTCAACGCCACTTTCTGCCTGGAGCAGTGCGACTGTGGCCCTAATATGGACGTAGATGGGAAGACTATAAACAAGGTTACTGAGGACGAGATCGACCGGGTATTCGAGGAGGAGATACTTGCGCGCCTGGCACGTTCCTGAGTCCTCCAGGAGGTGATGCGGCGAGTGAAGCAACTCGTTCAGACTTCCAAGGCGACTCTCGGGCGGCTTCCGTTCTACTACCGGACACTGAACTCGCTTGCGGAGAAAGGCCGGTCCCACGTGTCCTCGCGCGAGCTCGGGTCCCTCATGAGGATCGACCCGGCTCAGGTGAGAAGGGATCTCTCGAGCATCGGGGAATTCGGCAAAGCTGGAATCGGGTACAGCGTGCCGGACGTCCTCGACGTGCTCGAGCAGATCCTGGGCCTGAGGAACCGCACCGAGGCTGTGCTGGTGGGGGTGGGGAGACTGGGCGCCGCGCTCTGCCGGTACCCGGGGTTCGAGAAGTACGGCCTCCGCATAGTGGGGCTGTTCGACTCTGATCCATCCAAGATCGGCACCAAGCTGGACGGCCTGCCGATCCTCGATGTGGCCGAAGTGCCCCACGTCGTCAGGCGGCTTGCCATCCAGATGGGGATCGTCACGGTCCCTGGGGATGCCGCGCAGGCTGTGACAGATCTTCTGGTGAGCGCGGGTATAATCGCCATCTGGAACTTCGCGCCCGTGAGCGTCCGGGTCCCCCCGGGCGTGTTCGTGCGCGACGAAGACCTCGCTGCAGGCCTGTCCCACCTCTCCAGGCACCTGTCCGGGGCTTCAGGGCACTCGGAGCAGGAAAGCCGGACCCGACGTGGAACATAGAAGGTCAGTTTGTCTTTTCACGGGAGGGTCAGCGGTTTGCGCGTGAAGGTCGTGCTGAACCCCCGTGCCGGGAGGGGCAGAGCAGGGCGTGAGGAAGACGTCGCGTCGGCTGTGCTCTCCGGCATGGGGGTCGATTTCGAGATCGAGAGGACCACGGGCCCCGGGGGCGCTGTCGAGGTCGCACGCAGGGCAGTGGAGAGCGGGTTCGACACAGTGGCCGCCATGGGCGGAGACGGCACAACCAACGAAGTTGTAAACGGGATTGCCGGCACAGGCGCTACTCTTGGCCTGATACCCTGCGGCACCGGGAACGACTTCGCAGTGGCGATGGGTATCCCGAAGGATGTCAGGGAGGCATGCCGGATCCTCGCCGCAGGCAAGACCCGTCGTGTGGATCTCGGCCGGGTCAACGACAAGTACTTCATATCCACTTTCGGAGTGGGATTCGACGCCAGGGTCACTCGGGAGGTGAACCAAGGTTTCAAGTTCGCCCGGGGGATCCTGGTGTACATACTCGCGGTGATGAAGGTAATCTGGACCTACGCGCCCGAGAGGATGCACCTGGTCGTGGACGGGGAGGAAGTGGTCGTCGATGCGCCGCTCCTTGTTGCAGTGGCAAACTGGCAGAGCTACGGCGGCGGCATGAGGATATGCCCTGAAGCGTCCGTAGACGACGGGGTGTTCGATGTGTGTGTCGTCGCCAACATGTCCAAACTTCGCTTCCTGCAGTCCTTTCCGCGTGTCATCAGTGGAACCCACGTCAGACTCCCCGAGGTTCGGATTGTGCGGGCGAAGTCTGTCAGGATCAAGTGTGGCAGGATGGAGCCGTTCCACATAGACGGAGAAGTGTTTGATGCTTCCGAGATGGAGTTCACCTTGCTCCCGGAGGGGATGAGCGTGATAGCCGGGGAGGTGTAGCGCGTGAGAGTCGTCATTGCTGCGATCCTCGGATATGTTCTTGGATCTATCTCGACCGGGGTGATTCTTGGCCGGGTTTTCGCGGGCAAGGATATCCGCAGTATAGGGAGCGGCAACACCGGAGCATCCAATGCCGCGAGAGTTCTCGGAATCAAGTTGGGCGTCCTGGTCGCCGGAGGGGACGTGGCCAAGGGCATGCTGGCGACTGTCGCGGGCGGGCTCATCGCCCATTCCCAACTTGGGGCGGCGGCCGGCGGGGCCGCCGCGGTCATCGGTCACATTCTCCCTATATGGCACGGGTTTCGCGGTGGCAAGGCTATAGCAACGTTCTTCGGCTCCTGCGTCATCTTGGCCCCAGCAGTCACTCCCGTTGCGGCTCTTGCCTGGGGCGTGGCCTTTGGCGCATGCAGATCCATCCCACTCGCGTCGGCGATCGCATCAGCCTGCCTGCCAGTGTTCGGGTGGGCCTTGGCTGAGCCGTGGCCCGCAGTCCTCTACCTCACGGTCTCGGGGTACGCCATTTCTGCAAGGCACATCCCGGACGTCGTCGGCATCAGGCAACTGACACCTCACAGGAGGCCATAGTGAAGTGAATATCACCTCCACACGCTGGGCTCTCAGATGGCTGATCCTGCTGGCGCTGGCCATAGCTCTTTGTCTCGCCCCCAGGGGTGGGGCGGCGAGCTCAGGAGACGACCTCTTCTGGGTCGTCGTGGCTTCTGTCGACCGGTATGAGAAGGCCTGGGCCGTGGCGTCCGGGCTGTGGGATTCGGGGTACGAGGCCCGGATATCCCCGGCGGAAGTGAATGGGTCGGTCCGGTTCAGAGTTCTGATCGGACCGTGGGCCGAGCGGACCCCGGCACAAGCTCTGCGCGAACGCCTCGCGGCCACGGGCAGGGATGGACTCTGGCTGCTTGCGACCAAACCCGAGCAGGGCGCGGTCCGGGAGGTCTCGCCTCAGGCGCGCGGCTTGGGGCAGGTCAACATCGTTCCTGGGCCGGTTCGAGAGATTCGCATAGGCATAGCGACGATCCCGGCCCAGGAAGGCTCCTCCATCGTGCTGGGTTCCGACAGGCCGATCACGATAGGATCGGTCTCGGCAGGATCGACCGGATCGGGGTCGGCCACGGCCGGGCTGACATCTGCGGGGCTGGTTGGGGCGGATAAGGCCGGGCCCGGGGCCGGGAGAGTCCTGTGCATCCGGGCGGTGGTGGATGAGACAGGCCCGGGACTTGTCTGCGAGGCGCAAGGATCGAGAGGCGTTTATGTCCGAGGGACCATATCCATGCGACTGGGGCCGGATCCCGCCGTGCCTCACGTTCCAGGTGAGGCTTTCATCTGGGTAGGGCAGCCGGGGGCGATATACAGGGGTCGCCTGGAGATCATACCCAGGCCCGACGGTGGCCTGACGGTCGTGAACATCATCGGAATCGACGACTACCTCCTCGGGGTGCTCTCATCGGAGATGGGGCCCACATCTCCGTTTGAGGCATTGTGTGCTCAGGCAGTGGTCTCCAGAACGGAGGCCCTCGGGGCGACGGCACGTCACTCCCGCGAAGGGTTCGATCTGTGCGCAACCACTCATTGTCAGGTATACTCGGGCGCCTGGCGCGACCTTGCTGCTCCGAACGTTCGAAAGGCAGTCGAGGCGACCCGTGGAGAGGTCCTGTTCTACGCGGGTGCGCCTGCCAAGTCCGCTAAGTTTCACGCATCGTGCGGTGGGGTCACAGAGAGCCCGAAGGAGCTCTGGGGACTCGATGTGCCATACATGCAGCCTGTCCTGTGCAAGCCTGGCGGATCTCCGGCTTTGGACTCGCTTCCCGACTTGTCCAGTGAGTCGCTGGTCTCTGCGTACATAGACTCACCTGACCAGTCAGTATACTGCTACGGCTCGAACGGGCATCGATGGTCGATCTCGCACACACAGTCCACGCTAGTGTCTCTCCTGGCCGCGGTAGGGGCGCCTCCAGGGAATGTCCTTGAGATCAGGGTGGATGAGCGGACCGGGCGTGGCGCGGCGAAGCTGGTCACGGTGAGGACGTCCCGGGGGGAATTCCAGATCGCGGGGGAGTATGCTATAAGGAACGCGTTCGGAGGGACGGAGGTCATCAGAAGCGGTGTATTCGTAGTGCGGGCGGTGGGCGACCCTCCCCACAGCTTCGAGTTCCGCGGCGCGGGTTACGGCCACGGAGTCGGGATGTGCCAGTACGGAGCGAGAGCAATGGCCAGGATGGGATACGATCACGCAGCCGTCGTGCGTCATTACTACCCAGGCGCGGAGATCGGCCTCATCTCATATTGAATCCTCCAATGGGAAGCATACCGGTGGAAGGAGGTGGGGTCATGGCGCAAAGAGGCGAATCGCAGGGGATGCAGACGATCGCCCTCATCCTCTCCCTCGCAGCCCTCATAGTGGCGGGGCTCGCCTATGTGGCGGTGAGGGACATCCGCGGGGAGTTCGCAACATTGGACCGGAGGGTGGCAGGGCTTGAGCAGGACGTCGCGGACCTAGGTGGGCGAATCGCCGCGCTCCCCACGAGAGCGGTGACCATCTATCTTGAGAAACACACACCCACCGATATGTTCCTGGTCCCGGTGGCCCGGACGACCAGAGGCGACGAGCCGGGGCCACTCGCTGCCCTGAGGGCGCTCTTGGCAGGGCCGCTTCCGGAGGAGACGGATTTGACGACCTCCATACCCAGGGGCGTGCAGGTGAGATCGGTCTCGGTGGAGAATGGAACGGCGACCGCGGACTTCTCCGCGGCCTTGACCAGGCCTCAGGTTGGGAGCCAGGGAGAGGCCATGATCGTAGGGTCTATCGTAAACACCTTGACTGAGTTCCCCGATGTCGACAGGGTGCAGATTCTGGTGGACGGGGCGAGGGTTGAGTCCATTGCAGGCCACATAGATGTGTCGCGCCCGCTAACCCGGGACCCCAGGCTGATCCGGGCCCGGTAGGGACGATGACGGGTGCTCCAGGCGGAGCGGACACAGCGGAGGGCGGGTTTCTTGGAGGATCTGATCGAGAGGTGCAAGGACGGCAACAGCGATGCCCTGGATGAGCTGTTCCGCAAGCACATAGGAACCGCGAGGAATATGGCTGCGCGTATCTGCGGCAGTTGCCAGGATCTCGAAGACACCGTGCAGGAAGCACTCCTGCGGGCGGCGAAATCCATCGGGCAGTTCCGATGCGAGAGTTCCTTCACCACTTGGCTGTACAAGATCCTGCTCAACATCAACAGAGACCGGCTGCGGCGGGCTGCCGCCCCTGTGCTAGTCTCCTTGGATGAGCTTGTGGCAAACGGCTCGGGGCTTCTCTCCCGGCTGTCTGAGATGTTGTCGGTGCGCCCCGAGGAAGAGGCGATGGAACGCGAACAGTTGGATGTCATGAGGCGGGCGATTGCTTCTCTTCCCAGGCTCGACCAGGCGGTCATATGGCTCAGGGAGGTGCGCAACCTCTCCTACAAGGACATCTCAGTCGCTATGGGCTGCTCCATCGAGAGCGTACGCTCCCGGCTCAAGAGGGCAAGGAAGGCCATTCGCGAACAGGTGGAAGCACTGTCTTAAACTTCCCGACTGGACACGACACGTTTCCCGAGACCTCCCGTCTAACATAAGTGGAGGGGAGGTCTGTTCATGCCCAGAGTTAAGATAGTCACTGACAGCTCCAACGGCCTGCCGCCCGAGATCGTATCGAAGTACGACATCACAGTAGTGCCCATCCAGATCCAGTTCGGCGCCGAGTCCTACAAAGAAGGATGGGACATCACCAGAGAGGAATTCTACCGGAAGCTCGACGAGCCTGTCATGCCCACTACCTCGCAGCCCTCTCCAGGTGACTTTGTGAACGCCTACAAGAGCCTGGTGGGAACGTGCGATTCGATCATATCCATCCATCTCACGTCGAAAGGCAGCGGCACCTGCCAGGCTGCCAAGCTTGCAGCCGAGATGATCGAGGGGGCCGACATAACTGTGGTCGACACCAAGACCGCCGGCATGGGGACGGGACTGATCGTGATCGCCGCCGCTGAGGCCGCCCTGGAGGGCAAAGGCCCGGAGGAGATCATGAAAATCATCGAGAGAGGCATCCAGACGACTCACATATTCGTCACGTTGCCAACCCTGAAGTACCTGCGCAGAAGCGGCCGGGTGCCTCAGGTCCAGGCCATGGTGGCTACGCTTCTGTCGATAAAACCTGTCCTGGCGTGCCGAGACGGCCTCGTCGAGGCCATCGAGAGGGTCCGCACTTTCCAGTCGTCCGCGCGGCGCGTGATTGAACTCGCCGCCCAGGCGTGTGAAGGCCGGGCGAAGCGTGTTGTCATCATGCACTCGGACGCCCTCGACCAGGCGCGGGCACTTCTTGAGCAGCTGAAGGAGAAGATCTCGTTCGAGGAAGTCATCTACGCTGAGATGAGCGGGTCCTTGGTCGTGCACGGCGGCCCCGGGATGTTGGGAGTGGCTGTGACTCAGGTCTAGACCCGGTTCTCCCGCGGCGGGCACACCGGTCCCGGGATCGCCGGTGTGCTCTCACTTATCTGTTGGCGCAAGAAGACAACGCCAACCAACAAACTCGCCACAACCTGCTCTACGCTTTCTCACCAGTTGCACTCTCCCGACTTGGGCGCACGAAAGAGTCCCCAAGAGCCGCTGATCGCGCTGCCGCATGCATCGCCGGCGACCTGGAGGAGGCCCGTGATCTTGGCACGCTCTTTTATCGTCGCAACGGTGCATCTACCGCCTGGAAGCAGATCCCCTCAATGAGGGGTAGGATACCCGGCGCCGATGGCGAATGACTCCGCTTGAAAGCCTAAGGCTAGCTTCGGAAGCATCGGCATGAAGGTTGTCGCGTTCAACGGAAGCCCAAGTCCCAGCGGCGACGCCAGACGAGCCCTTGAGCTAGTCTTGTCTGGTCTTGCAGGCCAAGGAGCGGGATCCAATTTCGTATGTGCCGCCATCGACTTCTTCTTAGGAATCAATGAAATGGTCATTCCATCCGCCTCCTGATGCAACTCCTTGTTCGGGCTCAAGCCAGAAGACATCGAAGCCGACGCCGAAGGCGTAGCCACACTTCAGTCTCTCACCCGAAACATGGCGTTCGTCCTCAAGAAACTAAACGCGTAGCCAAACGTGCTCTCAGAGGAGGTGCAGAGCGCTGTGCCTGGAGGATGGACTCCTCGATCCGGCCGCGGTCTTATCTTCGCTGTCTTGGTGGCGCTTTTCGCTCTAACCTTGACCGCGGCCTTCGTGTTGCCCGGAGGACGGGGCACGATGCGCGCGTCCGATGTCGTCTCCGAGCTCGGCAGGCTGGACCGGGCGGCTCTGGAGGCCGCAGCAAAGGCCATCGCCCGCACAGCCGCGGAGAACGCCGCTTTGGGCGAGCCGCCCCCTCGGGCATGCGAGGTTCTATCCGCCCCGGAGATCCCACAAGAGGTCAGGGACGCTCTCCAAAGGGCGTCGGCCGGGGTTTTCGTAACCGCGATCCGGCGCGGCACCGTGAGGGCGTGCGTGGGCTCGATTTGGCCCCAATGCGCGAACCTGGGAGAGGAGATTGCGCGGGCAGGGGCCATGGTGGTCTCGAGGGATTTGAGGCATCCTCCCATCACTCGAAACGAGCTTGCGGATCTGGAGTTCGCCGTCTCCATAGTGGGCAGGGTCGAGAGGGTGGATGCGCGGGAAACCTGGGACCCAAGGGTTTATGGGGTCTTGGTTCGGGCCGGCGGGAGGACGGGCGTCATTCTCCCTGGCGAAGCCCTCACTCATGCGAAACAGGTGAGCTGGGCTCGGGAGGAGGCGGGGATTTCCTCCGGGGAGCGGTTTGAGCTCCTGAGATTCCAGACAATAAGACTTGGTTCATCCCTGGGAAGACCGAAATGACTCTGATCCGCCGGCGTGCGGCCAAAATGGAGGTATGAACCATGAGAGCCAAGTGGGGACTTCGCCTCGGATGCGCGGTCGCCTTGAGCGCGCTTGTTATCGCAGTATGCTTGCCGGCATGGGCCGGGGCGTCGCCGGAGCCGTACCTTTGGGTGTTTGCCACGGCAAGGGCTTACCTGCCGGGCGAGCAGCCGGAAATAGGCGTACGAGGTTACAGGCTTTCCACCGCGCGCCTCGACATCTACGAGTTCAACGCAAGAGCGTACCTTTCCGCCGGCGGGTCGGAGCGGATCTTCTCCGTCGACGCCCAAGCGGTGCCGGGCAAACGCCTAGTCCGGTCGGTTCGGGTTCCTGTGTCCGCTCGGTCGGGCAGGGTCGAGACTGGCATCAAACTCGACCCGCTTCCCAAAGGAAGCTACCTTGTGGTAGCCTCGTCGCCCCAGGTTCGGCAGACGCAGACCGCCTGGTTCACCGTGACCAGCCTGGGGCTTGTGTCCAAGCAGTCTGCAGGAGCCCTACTCGTCTGGGCGGTTGATCTTGCTGGCGGTGCCCCCGTGCCCGGGGTGTCGGTCAAGATCGAGCGCGCGGGATCCGAGGTTGCGTCGCAGGTGACTGGGGACGACGGGCTGGTTCGGGTGAATCTGCCACACCGTGTTGATTCATCAATGGTGACCGGAGTCCGCGGGGACGACTTCGCAGTTCTGTATTCCTCCTACTGGTGGGACGCGAGGGACCACCGCGTTTACATCTACACGGACAGGCCGGTGTACCGGCCGGGTCAGAAGGTCTATTGGAAAGCCGTGTGCAGGCTTGAGACTGCGTCTGGGTACGAAGTGATCCCGGGGCAGGATGTTGGAATCGAGATCCGGGATCCCTACAACAACATTGTGGCGGCCACGGAGGCGAAGTCCAACTCCTGGGGGTCGGTGAGCGGCGAATTCACACTCGGACCCGAGCCTGCCCTTGGCATGTATTCGATCATCGCCACGGTGGGCGTCGAGACCCATTACGGGAGTTTCGACGTTTCTGAGTACAGGAAGCCCGAGTGGTCTGTGGATGTGAGTTTCGATCGCCCCATGTATGTCTCAGGCGACACCTTGAACGCGACCGTGCAGGCGGACTACTATTTCGGCGCCCCGGTTTCGGGCGCGAAGGTTGAATGGCGAGTTTACCGGCAGGAGACGGGGTTCTCCGGGCGGTTCTCGCAGGCTTCTGAATGGGGAGAGGAGTACAGGGAATGGGAGCGCCTCTACGGCGGGTACTACGGGGAACTCGTCACCTACGGTACGGTCAATACGGACTCGTCAGGTGCTGGCCTAATATCGTTCGACGCCCCTCCGTCGCAGGGCAAGAACTACAAGTACATATTGGAGGCCGAGGTCACCGACTTAACCGGGAGATCCGCGTCTGGAAGAGGCATTGTGCCTGTCGCGCGCGGCCTATTCGACATCTATGTCTCCTCGGACAGACACATTGCGTTCGTAGGGGAGCCGTTTACCGTCGTGATCCTTGCGTCCGATCTCAATGGGTCGCCTGTGGATGAGCGCTTGACCCTGACGGTGATGAGGCGGAGGTACACGAAGACTGGCACGGTCGACACCCCAGTCCAGACTCACGACATTTCAACCGGGCAGTCAGGGGAAGCCCGGATTGAGGTAACCGCGGAGGCAGGAGGCAACTTGGTCCTGGTGGCGCGGGGCCGCGACTCCAGAGGAAACGACATCGTTTCAGAGGCGTATGTGTGGGTTCCGGCCAGGGCCGGGGCGTGGGCGCGGGAGTTCAGTCAAGATGTTCAGGTCGTGCTCGACCGGGATGTCTACCAATTGGGCGAATCCGCGCGCGTTCTGATTTCCGCTCCCCCCGAAGCAAGTTGCGCGCTCTTGACTGTGGAAGACTCGCAGATCAGAGAGGCGAGGGTCGTTCGCCTGGCCGAGGGGTCGGCTCTGACCGAGATCCCTGTTAGCTCAGCCCACGCTCCGAACACCTATGTCGTGGCGACGGTTGTCCTCGGGCGCGAGATCATAATGGAGTCAAAGGTCATGAACGTCTCCGACCCAGGCCGCGCTCTTACGGTGACTATCGAGCCGGATAAGCGGGAGTACGGACCCGGCGACACCGCCTCCTACACTATCAGGACGCATGACTCCGAAGGCAGCCCTGTAGAGGCCGAGGTGTCGTTCGGGCTGGTCGATGAGTCCATCTATGCGGTAAGGCCCGATGCCACCCCCGCGATCGGAGACTTTTTCCATGGCCGGCGCTACAACTCGGTGACAACCGAGCATTCGTTCCCAGTCACTTATTATGGCGGCGCCGACAAAGAGGGCGGTTCCCAACCCGTTCGGAAGTACTTCCCCGACACGGCAGCGTGGTTCCCATCCATCACGACGGACGCGAACGGCACGGCGACCGTCAAAGTAACGCTGCCGGACTCCCTGACGACCTGGAGGGCTACTGTTCGTGCGCACACCCTCTCCACTGCGGTGGGGCAGGCTGAAGAGAAGATCGCAGTAAGCAAGCCGCTCGTCGGAAGGCTCGTGCTGCCGCGCTTCTACACTCTGGGAGACCGGGGGCAGGCGGCAGCGGTCGTCCATAACTACACGAGCGAGACGAGGAGCGTGGGAATCAGCCTGAGCGCGGAGGGCGCCTCTTTGAAAGGGCCATCCAAGCAATACGTGACGATCCCCCCGGGCGGGCAGGCTCGGGTGGAATGGGAAGTCGAGCCGACGGAAGTCGGCCGGGCAACGTTCGTCATGCACGCCCGATCCCTTCTACTCACTGACTCTGTGCAGATAGACGTCCCGGTTCAGCCGTTCGGCGAGGAGAGGGTCTGGTCTTCGGCTGGAGAGATCCCTGCGGACGTAGGGCCTCATGAGCGAGTCGCAGAGTTCAACGCGCCAGATGATATAGTGCCGGGCACCCGCCGGCTGTCGGTGACGGTTTCTCCGGGCTACGCAGGAGTGGTGACCTCCGCCCTCGATTATTTGGTTCAGTATCCTTACGGGTGTGTGGAGCAGACCGTGAGCGCGTTCCTGCCGGATGTCGCCGCGTCCGAAGCTTTCGAGTCCCTAGGGCTTCCGGGCGCCGAAACCCCGGATGCCTTGAGGGAGATGGTCGATGCCGGACTCGCGAGGCTCTATAAGTTCCAGCACGGCGATGGAGGCTTCGGGTGGTGGGAGTATGACGAAAGCTCGCCTTGGATGACTGCGTATGTCCTGTACGGCCTGGACCGGGCGGCTCGGGCCGGGTTCCTCGTAAGCAAGCAGTCGGTCCAAAGAGCGTCGGAGTATCTTGCTGGGATTCTCAGAACCGTCAAGGTCGCCTCCAAACCCGACCTTCACGCCTTCGCTTTCGGGGCCTATGTGTTGGCGGAGACCGGCCGCGCGACCCCGGCGATCCTCTCTCGGCTCAAGATACTTGCCAATAACACTTCGGATTCGAGGACTCTCGCGTTCGCAGCGCTGGCAGCCCGGGCAGCCGGAGACAAAGAGCGGACCACATCCCTCATAAAGAGGCTCGCAGCCGGGGCGCGCAGATCCGAATCTGGGACATATTGGAGGTTCGAGGACCCGTACTCGCCGTGGAGGAGCGAAACCGTTGAGACCACGGCATGGGCCTTTTTGGCCTTGCTTGAGTGCGACCCGACGAATCCCGATATACCGGAGGCCGCCAGGTACTTGGC
>JANLFS010000022.1:30850-33104 GCA_024655925.1 Bacillota bacterium
AACTCGGTCCGGCGCGGTGTGGCGATCCACCCGAGACTCGGCCGCGGCGGTCTTAGCGTTCATTGAGTACCTGAAGGCGACGGGGCAGCGCGAAGGGCCTGATAGAACAGTGACCGTGCACGTAAACGGAAAGCAGGCGGGCAAGGTCGAATTCGCCGGGGCATCGAAGCTTGGAGAGGCGAAAACGATAGAGATTGAGCCAGATCTGATCGCCTCGGGATTGAACACCGTCAAGATCTCCGCATCCTCGGGGCCTGTCTACTACTCGATGTCTGCATCCTGGCATGTCGAAGCCAAGAAGATCGAGGCGCGGACGGGTTCGGCCGAGATCACGAGGGAGTACTTCCGGGTAGACCGCGCGGCCGCCGCATCGGAGAACGGGCAATATCGGCTTACGCCGCTGGACGGACAAGTCAACGTGGGGGAGGAGATCCTCGTCCGCGTGACGGTGCGCCCTCGTTCCGCCATGGAATACATGGCGTTCGAGGATCCGGTCCCGTCAGGCTTCGAAGTGAGGGAGGATCCGGGCGATCGCTACTCCTGGAATTACTGGTACGGCAGGCGCGAAGTCCGCGACAACCGGGTGGCGGTGTTCGCGCACGCTCTTCCGGCCCGGGGCGCGTGGAGCTTCGAGTACTTGATGACTCCCGAACACGAAGGCGAGTATCTGGTGATGCCCACTCGGGCGTGGTCCATGTACTATCCGGATCTTGCGGCCAGGGGAGAAAGCACGGTCATCAAGGTGGGGCGAGGGCAATGAAAGCTCGGGGCGTCTGGGCCGCGTTGACTTGGCTCACGCTCTTGGGGTTGACGGCGGCAGGCCCGGTGGCCGCGCCAGGCATGGCCCGGGGAGCCGAAATGAGCCTCGCGCAGGCGCTCGGGCCGGCCCACGCTGAGCAGCGGGACTGGGCAAGCCCGGGCGGTTCCGAATCGGTGAGGCTCTCCTCAGCCACCACCCCCCTGGGCCCCGATGAGGCGAACCGCAACCACAACATCGCAAAAGCGGCGAGCCTCATAGACGGGATCACCATAGGGCCGGGGGAGGAGTTCTCCTTCAACCGCGCGGTGGGCGAGAGAGGATTCGACCAGGGCTACCTGCCCGCCAGGGTCATTGCGGATGGCAGGAGCGAGGCCGGAGTGGCGGGAGGGATATGCCAGCTGTCGTCGACAGTGTACCATGCCGCCTTGCTTGCGGGTATGTCGATCACGGAGAGGCATCCCCACTCCAGGCCTGTGCAATATACCGCTCCCGGCCTCGATGCCACCGTGGCCTGGGGCACGCTTGATCTGAGGTGGGTGAACACCAGAGACGGCCCGGTTGTGATCAGGTGCTCGCTTAAAGGGCCAAGGCTTGTGGTGGTGTTCGAAGGACGCCCGCCAAGTCCGGAGATCGAGGTCAGCGCGGAGGTTGTCGAGATCATCCCCCCTAGGCCGATGGCGCCGCCCGATGCGGCGGGCAGGTCTACCCGGCCCCCGAGCCCGGACGCGCGGAGGCTCGCCTCCCCAGGCGCCCCTGGATATCGGGTGGAAGTATGGAGGACCTACACCGAAGCGGACGGTTCGAGAGTGAGGGAGTTGATCTCGAGAGACCTCTATGAGCCCATAAACGCCGTAGTGCAATAGGAGGAGATCAGGTGCGCGATATGAGGCGAAAGGACCGGGCCATCCCCGACTCCGCGGAGAGTATGGCCCTTCTCGCGAAGGCTGATTACTGTTTCCTTGCGACCTGTGGGGGTGACTCCGTCCCACTCATCACCCCCGTGAACCACGTGGTCGTCGGGGGCGTCGTCTACCTCCATTGTGCCTGGGAGGGCCACAAGATCGATAACATCCGAGCTAACCCGAAGGTATGCGTGTCCGCCGTCCCCAGGGCGCGGGTGGACCCGGAGAGGTACACCACCTACTACGAGAGTGTCGTCGCGTTCGGGAACGCCAGGATAGTGACTTCCAACGAAGAGAGGAACCACGCCCTTCGGGCACTTTGCGCCAGATTCGCGCCAGGGCGGGAGTTCGCCGCCTCGTGCGATTCAAGCGAGACGGAGCGGACGTGTGTAGTCGCAGTGGATATCGACTACATCACTGGAAAGAGGAACCCCGACCCTCTTGACTGGCCGGAACGTGCTAATTGCGTCAGGTAAAAATGCGTCTGAAGTATGATTCGTTTCCTCATCTGGGTGAGTCAACACTCAACTCAGTGGCGGTAGCGTAAAGTTTAGGTAGGTAAGTATGGGGTCAATGAAGAAGAGAGACCCCA
>JANLFS010000023.1:0-8952 GCA_024655925.1 Bacillota bacterium
GCGGAGAAAGCTCTCGCCGACGTCAGGGACGCCCTGGAGAAGCTCACACTACGCGCCCCGTTTGACGGGACCGTGCTCTCCGTCGGCGCCGCGGTGGGCGAGGAAATACCAGCGGGCTCAGGGCAGGAACCTCTCATCCAGTTGGCTGCGAGCGACCAGTGGTCTTTGCTCGCCTACGCCGACGAAGCCGACATCACCCAGATACAGATCGGGCAGACCGTGGAGATCATGTTCCTGGCCGCCGAAGGCCGCGTCTTCCGCGGCAGAGTCTCCGGCGTAGGAGGGACCGCCAAAGCCGGCGGGGACGTGGCTTCCTACCCAATAACCATCGATCTTCTGGATTTCGCGAGCTTCTTCCTCCCTGGCATGACCGCGGACGCAGAGATCATCACCTTGCGCCGTTCGGGCGTCTTGGTAGTGCCCAAATCCGCAGTCACAGTAAGGAGGGGCGCTCCATCGGTACAGGTGCCAACTGAAGGTGAGCCGACCTACCGCCGGGTCACCACAGGGGCAGAAGCCGGAGGAATGGTGGAGATCGTTGAAGGGCTCGAAGAAGGAGACACCATACTGCTCCCGGACAACGTCAGGTCCGTTCCTCAGGGTTCCTCGACATCACCCAACAACCGCCAGCCCCAAGGGTTCTCTCCATTCCAGACGACGATGCCAGGGTTCATGAGGAGGTAAGGCCGTTGATCCGGGTCGAGAACCTTACGAAGGTATACACCCTGGGCAAGGTGCAAGTGCATGCACTCCGCGGCGCAACCTTCCACATCGCCCCCGGGGAGTTCGTGGCAATCATGGGGCCGTCAGGATCCGGGAAATCGACACTGATGAACCTCCTGGGCTGCCTTGACCGGCCCACATCTGGGTCATACCGTCTTGCCGGACGCGAGGTGTCCACTCTGGGAACACGGGAACTGGCGAGGGTGCGCAACCGCGAGATCGGTTTCGTCTTTCAGTCCTTCAACCTCCTGCCCCGGCTCACCGCTCTCGGGAACGTGGAGCTCCCGCTGGTCTACGCGGGAGTCGGGGTCAAGGAAAGGAGAGCCAGGGCGAAGGAGGTTTTGGAGGCGGTGGGGGTCGGTGAGCGCATGTCACACCGTCCCATCGAGCTCTCTGGGGGGCAACAGCAGAGAGTCGCCATTGCCCGTGCCCTCGTCACCTCCCCCAAGCTGATCCTGGCTGACGAACCTACGGGCAACCTGGATACGAAGAGCAGCGGGGAGATCATGGAGATCCTGGCCAGGTTCAACCAGGAGGGACGCACCATAGTGCTGGTTACCCACAACCCAGACATCGCCGCCCACACCCAGAGGCGCCTTGTCTTCCGCGACGGGCAGCTTGTCAGCGATACCAAGGCGGGCAGCGCCGATCATGCCGAGCGCGCCGGAGGTGAAACCGCATGAGAGTGGTGGACAACATGAAGATCGCCGCAGAAGGGCTGAGCACCAACCCCATGCGGTCTTTCCTCACCTCTCTTGGAGTGATCATCGGCGTGGCCGCGGTGATCATCATGGTAGCCATCGGAGAAGGTGCCAGCGTCCAAGTCTCCAGCAGGATTCAGGGGCTGGGCGCGAATCTCCTGATCGTGATGCCCGGCCGTGCACGAGGTGGGGCACCTGGCGCCCGTGGTGCGGAAGGGTCCGCCACGACCGTCGATACTAAGATATTCGAGCTTCTCAGGAGTCAGGCCGTGATGCCCCGCCTGATGGCCCCCGAAACATCAAGATCCTTGGCGGTGACCGCAGGGACCACGGGTGTAACTGTCAGCATCGTGGGAACTACGTCCGAGTACTTCGAAATTCGCAACTACACCCTGGCCTCCGGCACGCTGTTCGAGGAGGACGACCTTACATCGAGGAAGCGAGTTGCGATTCTAGGCGCATCGGTCGCAAACGAGCTCTTCGGTGAGGAGGATCCTTTAGGGAAGACAGTCAGGATAAGGGCATCCCTGTTCCGGGTCATCGGGGTACTTGAGGCCAAAGGCCAATCGGGCCTCGTCAACCTGGATGATCAGATCTTTGTGCCCTTGACCACTGCCCAATCGCGCCTTTTCGGCAACCAGACCCTCCGTTCCATCTATATTGACGTCGGCGACGCTTCCCGGGCATCCGCTGTTCAGGCTGAGATCGAAGAGATCCTCCTCGCGGCCCTCAAGGACGAGAACAGTTTCATAGTCAGAAACCAAGGCGAGATCATCTCGACCCTGGAGGGGACCACAAGGTCCATGGGCCTGTTGCTCGCGGGGATAGCGGCAGTCTCCCTGGTTGTGGGGGGAATCGGGATCATGAACATAATGCTGGTCTCGGTGACCGAAAGGACGCGGGAGATCGGCATCAGGAAGGCTATCGGCGCGCAACGCGGAGACATCCTTGCCCAGTTCCTCCTGGAAGCAGTGGCCCTGAGCCTCGCGGGAGGCATATTCGGGATCCTCTCCGGCTGGGCAGGAGCCCGGATCGCATCTCGCGTGGCTGGCTGGCCTACTGTTGTGTCAGTTTCATCTGTCCTTGTGGCGTGTGGGTTCTCGCTGGCGGTGGGCCTGTTCTTCGGAGTCTACCCAGCCAGTAAGGCATCTGCCCTCGAGCCAGTCGAAGCGCCTCGACTGGCTCGAGGCGCTTCGGCACGATTGATTGTCCAGTAGCAGACACGGGAGGGTTGGTCTGATGAACCGGACACATGTCCTTGCCCGCTTTATATGTTGCGTGCTGGTGAGTCTGGTCGGATTGGCCGTGACTGGTTCACCACCGTCTGAAGCGGCCCAGACTCCCCAGGAGCAGCTGAGAGAGTTGAACGTGAGGCGGTCGGAAAACAGAGTCAACCTCTATTGGACTGTAGAGGGCCTCGTTCAACTGGAACAGTCCAAGAACAAGAAGGTGAACCTCACGCGTCAACAGGCTGAGAAGATCCTACCCATCCTCGAGGAACTCGTAAGCCGCGGCGTGCTTCAGACCGAACTCGGCGCCGGTGAGCAAGCCACGCTGCCGGCCGCAGGCACCGCCAGCGGAGGGTCCGGAGTTGGCGGGTGGGGCCAGGGGTGGGGCGGGGGCCAGGGGATAACTTTGGACGACGCAACCCTGCGCAAGCGGGTGGCGGAAGGCATCGCCCTCGAGAAGTTCGTCGAGGATTGCCTGGCCAGGATAGACTCGATCCTCGCCCGAGACCAGGTGTCCTTCATAGACAACCTGAACTTCGATCCGGCGGCGATCGGACTCGGCACGCAGGCCGCCGCGGGCCTGGGGAGCCAGCGTGGAACAGAGACTCAGCCATCCCAGAGGCAGCTGGAGGAGGCACAAAAGAGAAGAGAGAGCCTGATGAAAGCCCGCGTGGAACTGGTGCGGAAAGCCATGGACCTGGTGCGCGCCAAGGCGGGCAAGTGACGGTTGTGCCTGCAGTAACCTAATCGAAATTTCCCATGGGCGCTTGCGGAATGGATCAGAAGAGGATTCCGCTTGCGCCCGTTCCCTAGGTCAGGGACGTCCCCGGCAGTCACGATAGATATCCCCAACTCCTTCCACATCCAGTGGGCCTCCACATCCAGACTTCGGCCATCTCTTCACCATTCATACGCGGCACTCAGGCGCCAGAGCCCCTCTTCGGCGCCTGGTTCGGAGAGAATCTCTTGGAATTCTGCTATGAACAAGGAGGAATTCTCCACCTGATGTAGAATCACTCCTCGACAATAGCAGTGTCCATGAAGATTAGCTCCATATGGCAGTCTTGATGGTCCAGCCCAGCAAACAGGAGGTGCGTTTTCGTGGCAGAGGTTGGCCAGAGCATCAGTGCAGCCGAGGCCCTATCCCTTTCCTCCAGTTGTCTGGCCAAAGTCCGCAGGATGTTCAGTGGGTTCAGGCCGGCTGAGCAGAAAGTTGCATCCTATATTCTCGAACATGGGGACAAGGTCATATACCAATCCATAACCGAACTCTCAGCAGCAACAGGGACCAGCGATGCCACGATCATACGGGTGTGCAACAACCTGGGGTACAGCGGGTACCAGGAACTCAAGATAGCTCTCGCCCGTGAACTGGTTTCTCCACATAAGAACATACATGAAGACATTCAACCTACCGACACACTGGCAGTCGCCGTTCGAAAAGCGTTTCAGGCGAACATGCAGGCGATCAGTGACACTCTGGACGTTCTGAGCAATGATGCCCTCGAACGGGCGGTAGAGGCCATCGTCGGCGCAGAACAGGTTTACCTTTACGGCGTGGGCACCTCTGCACTGGCCGCTCAGGACGCCTACTACAAACTCCTCAGGGTCGGCGTTCATGCCAATTTCTACGTCGATCCCCACATGCAGGCAATCTCAACGGCTCTGATCACAGAGAAGGACGCGGCAATCGGGTTCTCTCACTCAGGCTCCACCAAGGACGTTGTGGACGTTCTCACTTTGGCAAGATCTCGCGGCGCGTGTGTCATCTGCATCGTCAACCGTGCCCGGTCGCCCGTCGGTAAGCTGGCGGATATCCTGCTTCGAACAGCCTCGGAGGAGACCCCATTCGGCAGTGGCGGGATGCCCTCGATGATGGCTCAGCTGAGTGTGGTGGATGCCCTCTTCGTCGGGGTCTCTCTCCGCATATACGACCGAGCGATCTCCTTCATCGAGCGGACTGGCGAGACAGTCAAGAACAAGAAGTATTGACTGTGGGAGATACGTAAATGGCATCTGTTGGATCTGCAACTCAGCCCATACCGTTTACTACTGGCGTGCCTATGGCCGGGTACTGGGCTAGAGCCGGGGTTTCGTCGGGAACGCACGACAGGCTCTGTGCCAGAGTCCTTACCATCGATGCCGGTGAGCGGCTCGCACTTGTGAGCCTCGACATTCTGTCCGTCGACTACGGTCTCTCGGCTGAGGTCAGGTGCCGAGTCTCCGAGGAAACTAGTATCCCCCCCAGTAGGATCATGGTTTTCGCCACACACACCCACTCTGGCCCGGGACGCATCTTCCCCGACAGGGGCGATGTGGACCCTTGTCTCGTCAGCGAGATTGCGCGGGCAGCAGGAATTGCAGCACGGGCAGCATGGGCGTCTCGCCAGCCATGTGTCAGCGGGTACACAACAGCGCATGTGGAAGGAGTCTCAGGCCGGCGTTCGGGTGCCGGTGGCCACGCAGGCCCTGTCACCGGTGTACTCGGAGTGCTTGCATACCGTTCAGAGGGTGGATCACCCCTCGGCTACCTACTCAATTTCGCGTGCCACCCCACAGTTCTTGGGCCGGATAACCTACTGTTATCCAGAGACTGGCCGGGCTATGCAGTAGACACGCTGCAGCAGGACAAGGGGCTGGGTTGCACGACGGTTCTCTTCGCCAACGGAGCTGCAGCCGACGTGAGCACCCGCTGCACTCGGCGTGAGCAGTCGTTTGCGGAGGCCAGCAGACTTGGGCGAATAGTAGGCGAGATAGCCAAAAGAGCGGCAGGCGCTTTGGCTTTCCAGTCCGGTGTTCAAGCCCGCCTGGAACACTGCCGTGCTCTGCTTCCTCGGCGTCCCCTCCCCCCTGCGCATCTCGTGAGCACAGCACTGAACAATGCCCGCTGCGCCGCAGAAAGAGCCATCAAGAAGGCATCCAAGTCAGGCTCGGCCCAGAAGAGAGCCGGAGCAGTCAAGGCCGCATTGGATCTCCAAGCGGCGTGGGAAATTGTGTCAAACCGGGTGCGGAGAGCCGGATCCGCGGCGCTGGAACCGGTCCCCGCTGACCTCTACATCGCCGATGTGGGGCCGGCCACGCTCCTGTTCCTCCCGGGTGAGATCTCAGAGTCCCTGGGTGAGCGGCTGAAGCGCTGCGCGGCCTCCGCCCGAGGCATCCCGCCAGAGCGTATCTGCCTGATTGGATACGCAAACGGACATGTCGGTTATGTGATGGGAACCCTTCCGGAGGCGGATCCGAATTATGAGGAGATCATGAGCGAGTTTGGGCCCCAGGCCGCAGACGCTCTAGAAGAAGCAGTCAGGAGATTGTCCATCAAAGGGATGTGCACTACATGTTAGGTCGTACTTATCTGGATCATCTCAAAGAACTACTTACAACCATTGAACAGACGCAGTCCGAAGCAATCAGTCGTGCAGCGTCCGTCATAGCAGACTCCATAAACAAAGGGGGAACTCTACATCTCTTCGGCACAGGCCACTCTCACCTCCTCGCAGAGGAGGCGTTCTACCGTGCGGGCGGGCTTGTCCCGGTGAACGCGATTCTCGAGCCGGCACTGATGCTGCACGACGGTCCGTTCAAGGCTACAGACATGGAACGGCTGGAAGGATATGCGGAAATAATCCTGGACCACAGCGGCATAGAGGAGGGTGACGTTCTCATCGTCATCTCGAATTCGGGACGAAACGCGGTGCCCGTTGAGATGGCGGTTGCAGGGATCGCCCGCGGCATCACTGTCGTTGCTCTGACTTCTCTCGCCCATTCGCGGAGCGTTCCGTCCCGGCATTCGAGCGGCAAACGTCTGTATGAGGTTGCCGACATCGTCATCGACAACTGCGGCGTCGTTGGAGACGCCATTCTCTCTATTGGCTCTTCCCGGACGCACATATGTCCTACTTCAACAGTGACGGGTGCGGCGATAATAAACACTCTCGTTGCCGAAGTGGTGGAAAGACTCGTGGCGCTTGGAGCAGAACCGCCCGTGTTCGTGTCTGCTAACCTCGACGGAGGAGATGAGTATGATCGGCAGTGGGCAGCCAAGTTCGCCAAGAAGCGCGCAATCTGTAGGGGGTGATGACTGAAGTCTATTGAGAAAGGTGGCGCAGACGGTCAGACAGACAGTACTTACCAAATGATGTGAAGGAGGAATCATGAGTATGACAGGATTCGGAAGACTGAGGCTTCTATCAGCGATGGCGCTCATGTTCCTGCTAGCCGTCACACTGTCCACGGTTGCGGGCGCCCAGCAGAAGACCACCATCACGTTCTGGATGGCTGGCGGCACGGATGACTCCATCCCGCTGGTCCGCAGGCTGATTACCGAGTTCGAGGCCAAGAACCCCAATATCGCAGTGAGATTCCAGGTGATTCCGTGGGCTGAGGACCCGCACATGAAGTATCAGACAGCCGCAGTCGGCGGCACGCTCGCAGATGTTTTCACGATGGGCAGCCCCTTTGAGCACGTCCTGGCAGGAGCTGGGGTGCTCGAGCCTCTGGACCGTTACATCTCCAATGAAACCAGGAACGACTTCTTCCCACAGTTCATTGCGAATTCCACGTGCAACGGGAAGCTCGTCGCGCTCCCCTGGTTCGGCTCAGTGAGAGCACTGTTCTATAGGCGCGACCTACTGGCTGCGGAGGGGATTCCCGAACCCACTACTAGCTGGACCTGGGAGGAGTTCCTGTCCTATGCCAAGCGGCTCACCAAGGATCTCAACGGCGACGGCATCATCGACCAGTACGGGTTCGGCACCTCAGGCAGGTACGTGTCGCAGTACCAGCCGTTCGTCATACAGAACGGCGGAAACTTCGTGGACGAAGACAGGATGTTGGCGACGGCCAACAGCCCTGAAGTTCTGGAAGCGATGCAGTTCTATGTGGATCTGGTCAGGGTGCACAAGGTCTCGCCTCCGGGCATCTCCACAATTCTGCTCAACGAGATCCAGAAGATGTTCGCTGAGGGAAAAGTGGCGATGTTCTTCGATTGCGAGGATACCGCCATCAACTTCGACAAGGAACCATCCCTCAAAGGCAAGTTCGGCATCGGCCTCCTGCCGCACAGGAAACAACACGCAGCGTTCGCGGGGACCGATGTCATAGGCCTTTCGAGCAAGTCCAAGAACAAAGACGCGGCGTGGAAGTTCATCGACTTCATGGTCTCGCCTGAGTCCATGGCACAATACTGCCTCGTGTCAGGGTTCTCCCCGGCCCGGAGATCCCTGGCCGACCACCCGGGTTTTCAGACTCCTCTGCGGCAGGCGTTCATAAAGCAGCTCGAGATCGGAGGGTACTTCTACTTCAGGACGCCAAAATCATCGGCCATAAGCCGGATTGTGCGAACTGAGACGCAGGAGGCGCTTGAGGGCAAGAAGACTGTCCAGCAGGCGATGAACGACGCGCAGAAGCAGCTCCAGGAGGAGCTCGGAAGGCCGTAATCATCCATCGGCACCGCCGGGCGGTCTCGCTCGACCGCCCGGCCCACACCGAACTGGGGAGGAATTCACCGTGGGGCCTGTCCGGCGTCGGAAGTCATCTAAGATTCGCTCGCTGCTTGAGGCCTATTCGTTCTTGGCGCCCGCCTACATGGTTTTTCTGGTCTTCATATTCGTGCCCGTGATTTGGGCTTTCTACCTTGGGATGTTCGATTACAGCATCCTGTCCATGCGCGCTCCCCGCTTCGTCGGACTCAGAAACTATGTTTCGCTCCTACATGACCGCATCTTCCACGTGGCCCTCGCGAACACAGCCAGGTACACCCTTGGGACGGTCCCTGGGAAGATGACCATCGGGCTCATCGTTGCCTTGCTTCTGGATCAGCGAGCGCTCAAAGCCAAAAACTTCTTCCGCACGTGCTATTTCTTGCCTGTGGTGACGTCGATGGTGGCCGCCTCAATCATATGGCTTCTTATTTTCAACGCCGGCGAAGGTGGACTCGCCAATCAGTTCTTGCGGTTGTTCGGCTCAGCGCCGAGGGGCTGGCTTGCAGACTCGAGGTACGCGATGGCCTCTGTGGTGATCATGAGCATATGGAAGGACATGGGGTACTGTATGCTCATATACCTCGCGGGTCTGCAGGGTATTCCAGTCGAAATATACGAAGCCTCGAGCATCGACGGGGCCTCCCCATGGCAGCGACTAATACATATAACTCTCCCGCTCCTCAAGCCCACGACTTTCTTCATCCTAGTGACACAGCTCATAGGATCCTTTCAGGTATTCACACAGACATACGTGATGACCGGCGGTGGACCCGGCTACAGCACCACAACACTGATCAACCTTCTGTACACCAAGGGTTT
>JANLFS010000023.1:8976-21525 GCA_024655925.1 Bacillota bacterium
ATGGGCTATGCAAGCGCCCTCGCTGTGGTTCTCTTCGTGGGCTTGCTCATCGCCACCTGGCTGCTCCGCAGGGTATTCCGGGCGGAGGAGATCACGTACTGAGCGGGGGTTGTGCACGATGAACACGATGAAACAGAAGATCCATCGAACACAAGGGACTCCTGGAACGTCCCTGATACTTCAGGTCCTGGGCTACAGTGTGCTCATACTGGGAGCTCTCGCAATGATGACTCCTTTCCTCTGGATGGTCTCCACATCGCTCAGCCCGGATTCGGTCATCATGTCTTACCGGCTTGTTCCGAGGGAAATCACCTTTGCGAACTTCGTCCGCGCGTGGAATTTCTCTAGGACTTTCGACGACGCTGTCACCCTCGGCACCTTCTTTAAGAACAGCCTGATAGTGAGTCTCTTCATCACGGTTCCCGGCCTGATCATCGACTCGATGGCAGGGTATGTGCTGGCGCGCCGGCGAATCCCGGGGGGTAACCTCCTCTTCTACTGCGCCCTCGCCACCATGATGGTACCTTTCTACGTGATAGCCACTCCACTCTTCCTGATAGTCAGGAGTCTGGGATGGATCGACACCTACCAAGGTCAGGTAGTGCCCTTTTTAGCATCGGGGTTTGGAGTCTTCATGTTTAGGCAATTCTTCCAAACTATACCTCAAGATTTAGAAGATGCCGCCAGGGTTGACGGGTGCTCGGCCCTACGCATATACGCACAGATAATCATGCCGCTTGCGAAACCCGTGATCGGAACCATGGCGATCTTCAAAGCCATGTGGTCGTGGAACTTGTTCTTCTGGCCCCTACTCATCGTAAGCGACATAAGGCTGAAGACGCTACCGTTGGCACTCACGATGTTCCGTGGCCTCAATGTCACTCAGTGGGGGATGCTCTGCGCTGGAATGACCATCGCAACGCTTCCCATCGTTGTTCTGTACTTGTCGATGCAGGACATGTTCCAGAAGGGAATAGTCGCAGGAGCGATAAAGGGATAGCAGCCCGGGCAGGACGTCGGCCTCTCTCAAGGCCACAGCGGGTTCCCGACAAGGAGCTGAGATCAGACAGCGGTGTCCACCCTCGAGTCCATGACTCTTGAGCAGAAAAAGGAGCTGAGATCGGACAATGGTGTCCATCCTCGAGTCCATGACTCTTGAGCAGAAAGTTGGCCAGATGTTTATGGCCGGCTTCCCCGATGAGTTCCAGGGAGCCCTGCCCGACTCTGCCAGGCATCTCATCTCTCGCCGGTTCATCGGGGGATTTGTGGCGGTCGCACGGAATGCCAGAACCCCCCTTGTGATGAAGGCCCTCACGCTCGCCCTGCAGCGTGAGGCGCGCGACTCCGGGGCGTTGGCTCCCCTCTTCATCATGTCGGACTACGAGGGGGGGATAGTGATGCCCATCGCACAGGGCGTGTGCACTTTCCCTGGGCCCATGGCTACGTGCGCCACGGGAGACCTGGATCTCGCACGGGACGCCGCCCGGGTGATGGGGATAGAAGCCCGTGCGATGGGCATAAGCATCGTGGCCAGCCCGGTGGTGGATGTGAATCTGGATGCATCAAACCCCATCATCGGCGTAAGAGCGTTTTCGGACGATCCGGGCCAGGTGTGTGCCTTCACGGAGGCCACGGTGAGCGGGTATTGCGCCGCTGGAGTGATTGCGGTTGCCAAGCATTTCCCGGGGCACGGTCGAACGTGTGTCGACTCGCACGAATCACTTCCCCACCTTGATGTATCCGCATCAGAATTGCAGCAGGTGGAGCTCGCACCCTTCCAGGCGGCGGTCTCGTCTGGCGTGCCGATGATCATGACTGCGCACATCGCCTGTGAGGCCTTCGACTCCAGACCAAACATGCCCGCCACCCTGTCCCGGCCGATCCTGACTGGGCTCCTAAGACAGCAGATGGGGTTCGACGGGTTGATCATCACTGACTGCCTGGAGATGAGAGCAGTGCGCGATCTGTACGGCCCAGGCGAAGCTGCAGTAGCCTCCGTGATCGCGGGAGCGGACATAGTCCTGCTTTGCCACACCCTTACAGCCCAGGAAGAGGCTATCAGGTGTGTCCTAGAGGCAGTACAGTCAGGCTTGATCCCCGAGGCCCGGATCGATGAGTCTGTCCTGAGGATCCTCCGGGCCAAGTCGAAATGGCTCGGAGGTTTCGACTCCGCACTTGAAGGTTACGGCCTCGAGCTTGGGATGATTGGGTCGCCAGAGAGCCGCGCCCTGGAAGAGTGTGTCGCCCGGTCGTCCGTCACCGTGGTGCGGAATGACCGCAAGGTCCTGCCGGTCGCCATCGGACAGGTCGGAAGCGTGGCCGTGGTGTACCCAGAGACCATGCCTCTTCTCAGAGCGGAAGACCTTCTCGACTCCACAAGCGTTCTCGCGGATTCCCTGCGCGCACGCTGCGCACGGGTGATCGAGACGAGGTTCCGGCTCGATCCAACGGATGAGGACATCGCGTGTGCACTCGCTTCAGCCCACGAAGCAGACATCGTAATCGCGGCCACGTCGTGCAAGACCCAGTCTCACCAAGCAGCACAAGCCCGAATGGTTCATGCCCTGCTCCGCACGGGCCGCCCCGTGGTCGCGATCGCCATTCGCAATCCCTATGACATCCTGGCTTATCCGGAAGTGGACACCTATCTTGTCACCTACGGGTACCGAGAGTGCTCTATCAAAGCGGCAGTCGAGGTGATTCTGGGGGACATAACACCCAAGGGAAGGCTTCCCGTGGCCATACCCGGCCTATACCCGCGAGGCCACGGACTGAGCGACGGCTGGAACCAATAAACCTAACCGAAAAGGGGGATCGTGCACCTATGCCAAAACGTTTCTTCCGGTCTTTTGCCATCGTCACTGTTGCGCTCCTTCTTGCCACTCTCGCGTCAGGCTGCAAGCTTCCTTTGATCTCCGCCCGCCAGGGCAGGCCGGCGCTGCCGCCTCCAAGTGGCCATCAGGAGCAAGGAATCAGAGCCGTGTGGCTCTGGGGGAGCACTGTACGAACCGAGGGAGCAGAGGCAGTAGCTCAGAAGCTCCAGGACAACTACATAAACGCAGCCTTCCTGCTTGTGCGAGGAACGGCAGGCACCGCTGGGTACGCAAGCCAGATCGCACCCCAGGCGGACCCTAGTCAGGACGCCCTGGCCAACCTCATCGCTGCATGCAAGCCGAGAGGAATTCAGGTACACGCTTGGTTCGTGTTCAACGAGGACAAAGCGTTTACAGACGCCCATCCCGCCGAACGTCTCTGGCACCACGGCAACGCGAACAGTGGCTATCAGCCTTACGCAATCACCGACGGCCGCGTATGTCCGAATTCCGAGGCTCACCTCCAGTACACGGAGGACATGATCAGGGAGGTACTTCAGAACTACGATGTAGACGGGATCCATCTTGACTACATCCGATACGGACATGTAGTGTACTGCTTCTGCCCGACCCACCAGGCCAAGGCAGCCAGCCTGGGCATAGACCTCAGCCGCGTGAGACAGGCGGTGTTCGATACCTTCTACGCCAACCCCGCCAACGCCAACGCCATCTTCGATGCCTACGCTGCAGGAGACCCCGACGTGGCCGCCTGGATGGACATGCGAATGGAGGAAATCAGGTACGCAGCAACAAGGATGCGGAATCTGACGAAACAAATCAAGCCTAATGCCGTTTTCTCGGCGAGTCTGATGCCGGAAGGCGCAGACCCCGCCACCAAGGTGTGGGCTCACTGCCACTACGCCCAGAGCTATGCCGATGCGGCAGATTTGTACGACTTCATATCGCCCATGGCGTATCATGTCTCTTACGGGAAACCTGCAAGCTGGGTGCGAACCCTGACGCAGAACGCCGTCGCCGATGTCTCCGGCAAGTGCAAAGTCTATACTGGGATCCAAGCCCATGAGGCCGCCACCCCCAGCAGTGTTGCTGACGCTATCTTCGCGGCAGCCGACGGTGGAGCAAAGGGGTTTGCCCTCTTCCGCTACGGGACGATAGATGACAACGAATGGGCCGCTGTTCGTGGAGCCTTGGCCGAGATCGGCCCTTGGGCCCCCGTCTCAGATTTCGTCATAGGTGGTCCGAATCCGACGTCTAGTTCGGTCACGTTCCACTACAATATCCCCGTCTCCAGCACACTCGAAATCTACAGCTCACTCGGGGCTTGCGTGTTCTCAACCCCGGTCACCTCAGGTGAGGGGACCCTAGCATGGAACCTCGTGGATTCCTCGGGCGCACGGGTGGCGCCTGGCACCTATACCTACGTTATGTCCGTTCCAGGGTATGGGAAATCGTGGCCACGGAAGATAGTCGTGACGAAGTGATGGCCCAACTCGAACACTGATTCTCGAATCGGGGGGTACATAGATGCACAGACGTAACCTGATCGTATTCCTCTTCGTCGCCTTGGCCGTCGCGGGGCTGGCCACAGCTTCGGTGGCGTCCGCGGCAGAGCCCGACTCAAACCGCCCCTACACTGGCCACCTGCTCCTGGCCCAGCCTGGTGCCCGTGCAGCTGCCATGGGAGGCGTCTTCTGCGCGCTGGATGATCCGAGCGCCGTTGGGTTGTGGAATCCAGCTTGTCTCGCCTACGTAACCGAGCAGAATGTCGCATGTGTCGTGTCGTCCAGGTTCGAAAGCGACTTCGTTTTGGGTGCGGGATACACCAGACCTGGATTGGGTCTAGCCATATTCAGTGCGGGAGCCTGGGACATCGAGGCCGTGGACGAGTTTGGGAACCCAACTGGAGCATTTCTCTCCACAGGTGAAACTGCGCTGGTGGGCGCAGGGGCACTCCGGCTGGGCCCGGCCAGTGTTGGAGCCTCCGTCATAGGATACTGGAACCAGCTGGCCGATGCAACCGGACAAGGATTCACTGCCGATCTCGGGGTGGTCTACGCCGCAGGTCCTGTAAGGCTCGGTGCGGTGGCCAAGGCTGTGGTCGGCCGCATCTCCTATGAAGACGACACGGTGGACGGGTTTGACCCCTACGTTGCTTTCGGAGCATCCGCCGACATAGTTGAGAACTTCACTCTCGCGGCGGACTTCGAGGCTTCTGGCAGATTGAAAGTGGGAGGCGAACTTCGGCTCCGGAAGGTGGCCGTAAGAGCCGGATCCGCAGTACGTGCGGGCCAGGTGGAAATGGTTACGGCAGGCGCAGGGTTCGGGATTGGCCCGGTTCACATAGACTACGCCGTTCAAACCCATTCTGCGCTTGCGAGCCAACACTCGGTTTGTGCGTCAGTGAGATTCTGATTCCAGAGACCGGGCTCGGCATTCCGCCCCACCGCGGAGCACGAGTGCTCCCTGCTCTGAGTTCACGCGCAGGGAGCACCCGTCTGTGGATTTGGACCACTCGGTGTTCCCGCCTTGAAACAGGAGGAGTTGCATGTTTCCAAGGATCACAAACGCGCGGGGGCTTGACGGCCCCCGCGTTCCCAGACCCGATGAGCTTGGTGCTGTCACAGACCTCTCCAACACCGTGTTCTGCCCGGATGCGAGGACCATGGGGCTTGAATTCCCGCTCCTATTCTCACAGGAAAATCTGAGAAGACTCCGCATCTTCTCAAGTGGGGGTCGGCCAGTCTCACTCGCAGGGTACGTCCAGCACGATCTGATTGTGGAAGGCCACCGCATCCCCGCCGCGTCCTTGGGATCCGTCTGCACCCTTCCGGAATACAGAGGACAAGGGCTCGCGGCTGCCCTGGTTTCGGACATCTTGCGGGAACTCTCCCGCGCTGGCTTGGCGCTCCTCATCATCTCAGGGGATGGAGAGCTGTACACACGAATGGGGGCATCAGCAGCAGGCGACTTCGTAAGGTATGAGCTGGATCCCGCGATGCTTCCCCAGAAAGCAGACGCAGAGGCCCATCGCACGGTCAGCGTCAGGCCTTTTCGCGCCGGGGATCTCGAGCAGGTGCACGCGGTATACAGACGCGAGCCAGTCCGGTTCAGCCGCACTGTTGGCGAGTTCAACGCACTGATATGGCAGCACCCAGGCAAGGAGCGCCTCCATGCGCAGGAGAGACTCTCAGTGGTAAGTTCAGATACGTTGGCGGGTGAGGAGATATCGGCGTACATTGTGACGCGCGCCCGTCGAGGAGAAGACGGCAAGTTTCGGGTCCATATAGCGGAATACGCCGGAACAAGGAGCGACGTCATTTGCGCAATGGGGGCAACCGCCCGTGAACTCAGGCCTTCTGTGATGACGTTGACGGTGCCGGCGTCGGATCGAGACTCGATCAGGGCTCTGCGAGACGCAGGTGTTTCCGGCAGCAGGGGCGCCCTTCCAAGGCACACTATGGTGATCCCCGATGTCGGTTCCCTCATTCAGGCCCTGTTGCCGCTCGTACATGAGCGTGCAGGGATCCAGCCTCACGCTGCTTCCGCTCTGCTCGGGAACGCATCAGAGCGTGCTGGGGACGCACGCCTCTACAACCCCCGTCTTGAAGGCACAGAGGTACCCCCTGAGAACATGAGCTTCCTGACCAGGTTGGTGTTCGGCCATCTTACCAGGCAGGAGACTGATGCTCTTGCGAGGAACAGTGAACTGCATGCCTTGGCTGAGCGGGCGTTTCCCGTCCCGCTCCCTGTCCCTGGGCTCAATTACGTTTGAGGAGTGGAAGGCGGGATCAGTTTGGCTCGACTGGTGATCGGAGTGGACGGAGGCGGTACCAAGACTGCCTGCGCAGTGGCTGATGAGACCGGAAGGGTTCTGGGCGCCTCGGTGGGCGGTCCCTCGAACCACCTGAGGCTCGCCGGAGGAGTCCGGGCAGTCCTGCCGGTGTTGCACGAGGTCAGCCGGGAGGCGTTGGCCAAGGCTGGTCTGGCTGGCGCCCGAGTTAGCGTGGCCTGCCTCGCCCTGGCCGGAGTCGGACTCTCGGGCAAATGCCCCGATCTCCTCCCCGTCGCAGCCGCTGCCGTCTGCGCGGATGAGGTCCTGCTGGAGAACGACGCAATCGCGGCACTGGTCGGTGGGAGTGCGAGCCTCTGCGGTGTGGCGGTCATCGCCGGGACAGGCAGCATCGCGGTGGGCATCGACCACAAGGGGGCTCGCGCCAGGTCAGGGGGGTGGGGTTTTCGTATCGGGGATGAAGGAAGCGCGTACCAGATCGCCCGGTCAGCCCTGACAGCTGTAGCAAGAGCCAGGGATGGCCGGGGAGAGCAGACGGGTCTGACGGCGAAGGCCCTGGCCTATTACGGGATCGATTCTACAGATGATCTGAGGCGGGTTCTCTACCTCCCGGGAGACGCGAATTCGAGTATTGCGGGCTTCTGTCCGCTCGTGGTCGAAGCCGCCCGGGAAGGGGACTCAGTGGCACGGAGGATCCTGAACACAGCCGGGCGCGAACTTGGACTCGCCGGGGTTGCGGTAATCCACTCGCTACGCATGGAAGACTCGGAGTTCGATGTGGTTCCGTGCGGAAGCGTGTTCAAAGCAAGCGACCTCTTAATGGAGCCGTTCGCAGCAGAGATACGGATGACAGCAGAGAAGGCCAGGATCGTGCCGCCCCGTCTGCCTCCGGTTCTCGGTGCCGTGATGCTGGCTTTGGGCCGGTTGCAGCCCCACGGTCTGGAGGGCAGAATCATCTCCAATCTGGAGTACACATGGCGCAAGGTAGGTGTTACCCCATGAAAAGCATAAGAGAAGCAGTCGCCTGTGCGCGAGAGAGAATCCTCGAGACCTATCACGACCTCCACTCCATGCCCGAAGGCCCTTTCGAGGAGGTGCGTACCTCGGCGTACATCGCCAACCGTCTGAGGCAGGCAGGTTACGATGTCAGAACCGGAGTGGGCAAGACAGGTGTGGTTGCGTCCGGCAAGACGCTCGCGGACAGGGGAGTCATTGCTCTCAGGGCAGACATGGACGCACTCGAGCATGAGGTGGATGGGATCCGTTCGCATGTACACTCGTGCGGGCATGATGCCCACTCCGCGATGGTTCTGTGTGCCGCCGAGATCATCCGCGAGATCTGCCCCGAGGCAGAACACAGGGTGCGTTTGTTGTTCCAGCCGGCGGAGGAGATTGGCCGCGGGGCCGTGCACATGACGGAGGACGGCGCCCTGGAAGGCGTGTCCACCGTAGTCGGTATACACGTCCGCCCAATCGCCGAGTGTCGCCTGGGGTATGCGACGCCTCACCTGGCTCACGCTGGGGGGATCACCCTCAAGTACAAAGTCGCCGGGCGTCCGGCGCACTCGGCCCGCCCACATCTCGGCACGAACGTGGCAGATGCCGTGGCTGCCGCCACCGTAGCGGTCAACTCTGTCAAACCCAACCCGATGTCGTGCGCCACGGTGAATGTGGTCCGGATCACAGCCGGGGACGGACCCGCCAACGTCATTCCTGCATCCGGAAGCATGGTAGTCAACATAAGGGCAGAGAGTGACGAAATCGGTAAAGGCCTGCGAGATCGAGTAGACCGAGCTGTCGTGGGCGCAGCGGCGGCAGTGGGGGCCCAGGTAACACTCGAGGAAGAGAATATGATGCCGGCCGCATGCTGTGATCCGGAGACAGTCGAGATGGTGGGACGCGCCATAGTCAGAGTCCTCGGGCCGGAAGGGCTTCTTCCCAAGGTGCTCACCCCGGGTTCGGAGGACTTCCATTTCTTCCCCAAGCTCGTACCTGGGCTTCGCTCAGCCTACATAGGCCTGGGCGCCGATTTCTCCCCCGGCCTGCATGATCCGGGGGCCACCTTCAACCAAGAGGCCCTGTTACTGGGGACAGAGATCCTTGTCGAGACGGTTCGGGAGTTCTTGAAGCCGGCACCTGTGCATGAACGTAACGACTCGTGACTTCCTGGCGGCAAAGAAGACAACACTGAGCGCCCGGGCCTCTTACCCGGGCGCATCCACATAGCCGTCCCGACAGGCGGAAGAAAGGGCTATACTTCTACAATCTCCCCGGTCTCCATGGACTGTATGGCAGCAAGCGATATGGCCAGCGACAACCTTGCGTCCTCGGGGGTTATCGCCGCAAGTGGCTCACCTTGTTCTAGACACCGGACGAAGTACTCCAGTTCGGAGCGATAGGCGTCCGCCTGGTTGACCTCACGTCTTGAGGCTTCGCCGATTCCTCGGTACACCATGACTCCACCCGGTGCTGAGTCTCCTCCCTCAATGTTCTTTCCCGCCCGGAACATATAGTCCACGGCTCCCTCCTCGCACACCACCCGAAGGCTGGAGGTGAATGGATAGGAGGACGGCACTAGGAATGTTCCCTCCGCTGACGCAATTGGACCTGCGTCATAGCGGATGGTGGTGAATACATGGTCCCAACCGCCCGATGCTGATCTCACTCCTACGGCACTTACTGAGTCTGGGCGCCCGAGGAGCCACGCTATGTAGTCCAAGTCGTGTATGTGCAGGTCCAAGGCAGCCTGTCCACCCCTTCCGGGGTCGAGAAGCCACCTGTCCCAGGACCAGATAGGAGCAGTCCCAAGCCGGCACGCAGTAACCGCGAGAGGCCTGCCGAGTTCCCCACTCCTCACGATGTCCCTAATGGTGACGTATTCTGGCCAGAACCGCAGGACATGCCCGATCATGAGCATCACCCCTGCGTCCGCCGCGGCACGTATCATCGCATCAGCCTGAGCAAGATCGATCGCCATTGGCTTCTCGCAGAACACGTTCTTCCCCGCCTGGCAGGCGGACACCGCATAGCGGGAGTGGAGATAGGTGGGCAGGCAGATATCGATGATGTCCAAGTCTGGACAGGCGATTGCCTCTTCGCAGGACTCAGCAACCGCCGCCCCCAATTCCGCCGCCACGGACCCGGCCCGTGCGGGGTCCTGGTCTGCCACCACTGTGACTCGTACCCCGGGTATTCTCTTGAGGGCCCGGGCGTGGATACTGCCTATGAAACCGCATCCAAGCAAGCCGATTCGAAGCACTTCTACCCCTCCCATGGTCTCAGTGATACCAGGTTGCAGGCAGGTACTCACCTGCCGAGGATCGCATCAAGTCCAGATGAGATATCTGAGATAAGACGTTCGGGTCGGTGCCGGTAGGGCGGCATGATCTCCGCAGTTATGTAACCGTCATACCCGACTGCTTCGAGTGCCTCGATTACCCCAGGCCAGTTCACGTCGCCTTGCAGCAGTCCGGTGAACCCGTGGATGTTGCCTATGTCCGTCCGGAAGTCCTTTGCATGCACCTTCAGTATTCGATGTCCCAGAATCCTCACCCATTGCTCGGGATATCCGGACACCAGCACGTTTCCCACGTCGAGATACGCGCCCACCTTCGGGTGGCCTATCTCATCAATGAAAGAACGCATCTCGAGCGGGGAGAGAAGGAACTTGTTCCACACGTTTTCGATTCCGATTCTGACGTCCAGGCGGTCCGCAACCTCCACGAGCTCAAGAAGGGTTTCGCGCGCACGGGCGTAGGCAACCTCATAGTCAACTACCTCGGATCCCGCCACCCACGGGACGTTGACTGCCCCGGGAACATACAGAATTGTGTTTGCCCCGGTTTCGGTGGCAAGCTCCATCTGCCTGACGGCCACCTCGAAGGCTTTCCTCCTCGCAGCCGGGTCCGATGCAGTTGGGGAGTACTTCCAGTAGAGCCCTGTGGCGATGGACATAACCTCAAGCCCTGCTGCGTCTGCAGTCCTCGCAATCCTGCGCACGTGTGCCTGAGGTGTCTCCATGGAGAACTCACCCTCCTCCGCGAGACAGAGTTCTATTCCATCGAATCCTGCCTCGGCGGCATGGGCAATGCAGTCCTCCACCTTCATACTTGCGGGGAAAGACCATTGATTAATGCCCTTCTTCATCTTCGCGGCAGGCACCGGCTCCGGCCAGAGCTCGGCGCGTGTGCCTCTCCCTCCTTGTGTCGAGACTATTCCGCTACGGCCTTCCGGGGTCAGGTGCTCCGGAACGACTCTCTCCACACCAGCGCAGCACCACCTAACAGGCCAGCATCCGACCCCAACCGGGAAACCGCTATGCTCACCGTGGCTTCGATTTCGGCAAGTGAGAGCGTGCGGGCGGTCTCTATCGCAGCTGTCACGTAGGTTCGATCCTCGGCACGGATCTGACCGCCGAGTATGATGCACTCAGGGTCGAACAGGTTGATCAGATTGGCGAGGCCCACTCCGAGCGAGGTCCCAGCTTCACGGACGACTCGGACCGCCACCGGATCTCCCGCCTCCGCGGCGCTCAGGACCTTCATAGGATCGGGTGTAGGGCAGCCTGTGCGGCATGACTCCGTCTGCGCGCATGCGCCGGTCTCCTCCGTGCTGAGAGAAGCCATTCGTCTCGAGATGGCGTCCAGCCCTGCCAGGCTCTCAATGCAGCCGCGGTTTCCACAAGCGCATTCGGGACCATCATCGCGGATCAGAGTGTGTCCGAACTCCCCAGCCTTTCCGGACCGCCCACCGTACTCCCTGCCATCGACCAGGATGGCAACGGCGATTCCTGCCCCGATCCACACATATATCAGGTTCTGCACGTTGCGCCCCGCCCCGTACCACTGCTCTCCGAGTAGCGCCACGTGAGTGTCCTTTCCGATATGCACAGGCCACTGAAACCTGGGTTGGAGCATGGCGCGCAGCGGCACCTGGTACCATCCGAGTCTTACGGATTTGACGACCACTCCCGAGGCCTGGTCCACCAAGCCGGGAGTAGATATGCCGAGCCCGGAGATGCTCCCCGCGCCGAGACCCACGCTGCCCAGCATATCCGCCGCAGCATCCGCCACCGCCTCCACCACACCTGCCCCACGCGGCGGCATTTCCAAGCTCCTCCGCGCGTGGATCCGTCCGCGCACGTCCACCACGGCCATGGTGGGAACAGTGGCCGCGAGATCTAGAGCCAGTGAATACCGCGAGTCCGCCGCGAGCTCCAACAGCCCTGGGCGCCTCCCACCCTGCGATTCTGCGTGCCCAGTCTCCGTTACCAAGCCGTCTGCAATGAGTCGCCGAACCAGGTTGGTGATGGCCGCGGGGGTTAGCCCGGTAATGCGTGATACCTCCCGCAGGGAGATGGGAGCGTGTGAGCGTATGGCGTCCAAAACAAGTCCACGGTTGTGAGCACCGGTCAAGGCGGAATTCCTGCCGAAACCACAGTTCTTCACAGGCCTCAGTCCATTTCAACTATTTAATCAAAGCAGTTAATTAACTTGCCCTGTTACTTCTCCATGGGAAGCTCAAATCCTGCATGGGTCCACTCAACTTGTAGGGGCCCACCCGCAAATGCCACCAGTGGCTTCTCAGTACCATCTTGGCTGTGGTACCCAGCCGTTGACGGCCGGACACCTGAAGAGCAACCTAGACAGGTGAGTCATCCGTTCTGTCCCGTAACGGCAGGGTTCCGAATGTGGGAGGCCAGAGGGTTTGACGCCATCACCGTGCAAGCCTGTCCGGATCTCCCGCTCTCTTTCGCGTGTCACCGTGATCCGGGATGAGAGGATCTTCCTGGAGTAGGAACTGCTAGAGCGGAAAGAACGCGTCCTCCGGGTCGGTCTTGACCCGGAGGACGGTGAATGGATGATCGCGCAGGCACATGGGACCTGTCAGTTCGCGGTTCACCCCCACACGCGTGGGGACAACTGG